>DAONFX010000035.1:0-18910 GCA_035403825.1 Anaerolineaceae bacterium | reverse complement strand
ACCCCCACGCCGGATTACTCGCCTACCCCAACCAAAACCGCAACGCCGACCCCCGTAATGGTTGTGGAAACCGTCCGGCAGGTATATGCCCGCAACGACTGTTACGAAGGCTATATCGCCACCGGCCGCATCCCACAAGGGACTTTGGTCACGCTGCTGCCCATGCCGGAGCGCCGCTTCGACAATTTCAACCGCGAGTGTCTGCTGGTGGAATTCCGCGGGAACGGCTTTTCGATCATTGGGTACGTCCTGCTCGTGGATGTCATCGCCAAGTAAGCCGGGATCCTTCTGACCGTCGAACCCGGTGTTTCTTGAAGGAAAGCCGGGTCTTCGTTTTCACGGGGATATAATAAAGACGCGGACAGGTGACGATGGAAAATCTGGAACAGGCATATCAGGAATCGCTGGATTTCATTTACAGTTTCATCGATTTCAGCATGAAACGGCACCTGGACGACAGCCACCGCTTTTTCAAGCTGGACCGTATGCGCCGGATGATGGATTTGTTGGGCAGCCCGCAGGAAAATTTTCTGAGCATCCACGTGGCAGGCACCAAAGGGAAAGGCTCTACCGCTTCCTTGTGCGCGTCCGCGCTGCGCGCTGCGGGTTTCAAAGTCGGGCTGTATACCTCTCCCCATCTGCAGGAATTTACCGAGCGTATCCAAGTCGACGGCGCCCGGATCGAAAAGCAGGCGCTTGTTGACCTGGTCGCGCGCATTCGTCCGCTGACCGCGCAAGTGCCGGAGATAACCAGCTTTGAGCTGATGACCGCGATGGCGTTTCAGCACTTTTCTGAACGCCGGGTGAACATTGCCGTGGTGGAAGTGGGCTTGGGCGGCCGTTTGGACGCTACCAACATCCTCACTCCCCTGGTTTCCGTCATCACTCCCATTTCTTACGACCACACCGCCATCCTCGGCAGCACCTTGACTGAAATTGCCTACGAAAAAGGCGGCATCATCAAACCCGGCGTCCCGGTGGTGCTCTCCCCCCAAAACCCGGAAGCAGAACAGGAACTGGCGCGCATTGCGGCGGAAAGGGGTTCGCCTCTCACGCGCGTGGAGCAGGATTACGCGCTGCTCATCCTCAGCCATTCGCTGCGCGGGCAGGAACTTGCCATCACAGCCGGGCCTTCCAGCCCATCCCGGGCGCACTCCCTGGCAACCGCGCCGCTAAACCTGCATTTGCCCTTATTAGGCGCGCACCAGGCGCAAAACGCCCTCACAGCGCTTGGCGGGCTGGACCAAGCGCGCGTGCAGGGCTTGGCTCTCTCCCGGGAGGACGTCCGCAAAGGGTTCGGGCAAGTGGAATGGCCCGCGCGCTTCGAAATCCTGCGGGAAAACCCGCCTGTTGTCATCGACTCCGCGCACAACGGCGATTCGATGAACCGCCTGCGGCAAAGTCTGGACGATTATTTCCCCGGGCAGAAATTCCTGCTGGTCTTTGGCGCGTCCGCGGATAAAGAACTGGACGCGATGCTGAAGGCGATCCTCCCGCGTGTGGAGCGCGTCATTACCACCCAGTCCACCCATCCGCGCGCAGCGGACCCAGTCCACCTGATGGAGCAGATCCGCCCGTACGGTTTACCGGTAGAAGCGTGCAATCCCGCAGAGGATGCATTGGCGCGCGCGTTGGAATTGGCTGGCACGGACTGCGGGATTATCGTGGCTGGCAGCGTTTTTATCGCCGCAGCCGCACGGGATATCTGGTTTTCCAGCAGCAATGGCAGAGTCGCGGTATTGCGGGTATAATTTTTACCCCTGAAAGTAAAATCCGAGGAGTAAGTTTTGTGTATCAAGATCCTTTCTTTTTTAACCATGTAAACCGGGACGATCCAATTCAGATTTCCCGCTTTGCGACACTGAGTAATCTTCGCAGCGTGAAAGACAGAAAGCCGGACAAAGACGGTTATCTGGTCGGGCCTGCGATTGACCTGGAGGAAATGCTGCTGCTGCCGCACGCCATGATGCCTCTGACGTTGGCAGAGGATCCGAACGCTATGGACACGCTGCGTGATGCCTATCAAAATAGCGAAACTCTCTTTGCGTGCTTTTCCAGGCAGGATTTCAACCACCTGACAGAAACGGCAGAACCAGAGAAACGCTATCTTGAAATCGGGCTGGAGGTCGCGGTCGGAAGCCTCATTAGTTTGGATAACGACCGCGAGAGTGTGCTGCTGCAAGCCCGAAACCGCGTCAAAATTGAGGATATCTGGCAGGAAGACGGCCTGTTGATGATGCGCTGTCTGCCTGTCAAATCGCGCCAGCGCAAGTCCAACTCGCTGACCGCGCTAAAGAGGGCTGTGGTCAACGAGTTCGAGCGGTACGCCAGCCTGGTGGAATTTATCAACGATGATGTGGTGGAGTTTGTCAGAAGCGTGGAAGATCCCGGCGACCTGGCGGATATGGTGCTCTCCACGCTGGACCTTTCGGAGGCAGACCGTCTGGCCTTCCTGATAGAAACCGACGGCGCCGCACGCCTCGAAGCTTCTTTGCGCAACCTGAAGCATGAGGTCCGGCTGCAGGAATTGGAAGCTGAAATCCAAAACCGCGTCCAATCCTCTTTGGACCAAAACCAGCGCGAAAACTACCTCCGGGAGCAGCTTACCACGCTCCAGCGGG
The DNA here is from genome assembly GCA_035403825.1 of Anaerolineaceae bacterium. Lineage (GTDB taxonomy): Bacteria > Chloroflexota > Anaerolineae > Anaerolineales > Anaerolineaceae > Mesolinea. The sequence continues at coordinate 16,289 of DAONFX010000035.1, read as the reverse complement.
AACTGAATGACGGCAAGCCGATAGATCCCGAGTATCAGGAATTGAGTGAAGCGCTGGCCAAAATCTCTCTGCCGCAAGAGGCACGGGAAACAGTCAATAAGGAACTGGACCGGCTGGTTAACACCCCCCCGTTTTCCCCCGAAAACGCGCTTATCAGTGCGTATTTACATTGGGTGGCGGAACTTCCCTGGGATAAAGAGACCGCGGACAATCTCGACATCAACCACGCCCGGGAAATCCTGGAGAAGAACCACTTTGGCCTGCAAAAAGCCAAAGACCGCATTCTGGAATATTTGGCGGTGCGCAGCCTGAAGCCAAAACGCAATCGGCAGCCCATCCTGTGTTTTGTCGGCCCACCAGGGACAGGCAAAACCTCACTGGGAAAATCCATCGCCGACGCGTTGGAACGCAACTTTGTGCGGGTCTCCCTGGGCGGCGTGCATGACGAAGCAGAAATCCGCGGGCATCGGCGCACCTACATTGGCGCGCTGCCTGGGCGCATCCTGCAAACCATGCGCAAAGCCAAATCCGTCAATCCCGTCTTCATGCTGGATGAAATTGATAAACTCAACGCTGATTTTCAGGGAGATCCTGCCGCGGCTTTGCTGGAAGTCCTGGATCCGGAACAAAATTACGCTTTCTCCGACCACTACCTCGAGGTAGCTTACGACCTTTCGAAGGTCCTCTTCATCACCACAGCCAACACCGTCTCCAGTATCCCCCCCGCGCTATTAGACCGCATGGAGTTGATTGAATTTCCCGGCTACATCCTGGAAGAAAAAATCGCGATTGCCAATCAGTTCCTCATCCCCAAGCAGATGGAAGAAAACAGTCTGGATGGGGAGCCAATCCTGTTCCAGGAGGAAGCGTTAAAAGCTCTGGTGGAAGGCTACACCTACGAAGCCGGCGTGCGCAACCTCGAGCGCGAAATCGGTTCTGTTCTGCGCAAGATTGCCCGGATGAAATCAGAAGGCAAAACTCTGCCTGCTGAAATCAGCCCGGAGCTTGTGGAGGAACTGCTCGGCCCGGCGGAATTCTTCCCGGCTGTGGCGGAACAAAACGATGAAATCGGCATGGCCACTGCCATCGCCTGGACTGAAAACGGCGGTGAGATTATGCCCGTGGAAGTTTTGGTCATGGAGGGCAAAGGCAACTTGCAGATGACCGGGCAAATCGGTGAAATCATGCAAGAGTCCGCGCAAGCCGCGCTCTCCTACCTTAAATCCAAACAGGAAGCTTTCCAGATCCCGGCCGATTTTTTTGAGGACATGGACATCCATATTCACGTCCCGGAAGGCTCCATTCCCAAGGACGGCCCCAGCGCGGGCATCACACTGGCAACTGCTCTCACCTCCGCTGTGCTCGCCGTCCCGGTGCGGCACGACGTAGCCATGACCGGCGAGATCACTCTGCGCGGGCGGGTGCTTCCCGTCGGCGGGGTGCGCGAAAAAGTCCTGGCGGCCAATCGTTCGGGGATCCGTACCGTTTTGCTGCCGCGCAAGAACGAGAAGGACCTGCGCGAAGTGCCCCCACAAGTATTGAAGAAGCTCCAAATTGTGCTGGTGGAGCATATGGATGAAGTTCTGGCGGCTGCCCTGGTCGATAAACCCATCAGCCGCAAACCCCGCGCCGCATCCTCCCGCGCCAAAAAGAAAAAAAGCGCGTCTGACCAGCAGGACGCGCCGCAAGCATCAGAAACAAGCTGCTAATCACACTTCAGGCGGAGCTGTTCGGTCCTCTGCCTGAAGTGCCCTAATCCCGTTTTGCACCTGTGCTAAGATGCGGTTCATTTCAGCTTCCAGTTTTGTCAGCGTTTCCACCACGTAGCGGTCGGCGTCGAGTTGGGTTTGGCCGGCTTCGCGGCGGGCCTGCTCGGTAATTTGTTCTGCTTTTGCCTGCGCCGCCAGATAGACATCGCTTTTCTCGATCATCTTCTCGCTTTTTTCACGCGCCAGCGCCAGCGTGCGGTTGGCTTCTTCCTGTGCCTGCGCCAGGATGCGGTCCTTCTGGGCGATAATCTGCTGAGACTTCTTGATGTCGTCGGGAATGGATATGCGCATTTGGTCGATGATATCCATAAAAGCATTTTCATCCACAACTACGCTCCGGCTCAGCGGGATCGGCCTGCTGTTGTTGAACAATTCTTCCAGGCGGTCTACCAGATGAAGGATATCCATTTCTGTCTCCGTGTGTGCTGAACCATGCGTGTTAATTCAGTTTATCATGAATTGGGTGCGGATGCGCACCTTTTTTCAGGCACGTTTTAGGCGGAACAAATATGTTCAAGCCGCGGCGCTCCGAACGCGCGGTTCCCATCAAGCTCAATCCTTGAGCGAGGTGCCTGGCACCAGCGTCTGGTTGCGCCCCAGCAGCGAAAACTTCTCATTAAGCGCCGCCTGAACAAAATCCGGCACCATGCTGGAAACGTCGCCCTCCAGCGAAGCAATTTCCTTGACGGTACTGGAAGACAAAAAAGTATTCTGTTCCGTCGTGATGAGCGCGATAACGTCAATATCTGGCTCGAGGCGTTTGTTGGCCAGCGCCATTCTGAACTCGTACTCAAAATCCGAAAAGACACGCAGCCCCCTTACGATTGCCTGAGCGCCAATCTGCCTGGCATAGGTCACCGTCAGCACCTGGTAACCTGTCACACGGACGTTTGGCAGCCCTTCAAAGGCCCGCCTCACCAGCGCGATGCGCTCCTCGGGGCTGAACAGAAGTGATTTGATGGGTTTGTCATAGACAGCCACGACCACTTCGTCGAACAGACGTGCTGCGCGTCTGGCGATGTCAATATGCCCGTAGTGGATGGGGTCGAAAGTCCCGGGGAATAGTACTTTGGTCATCAGCTCACGTCTCCATTGCCGTCCGCGGACGGCCAGAAATTTTCCACAGCGCGTTTGAGCGCCTGGTTTTCATCCCTTTCGAGTTCAGGGTCTTGCTCCAGCACCTGCTCCGCGATTGTGCGGGCCTGCTGAATCAGGCGCACGTCCGCCAGGTTTGCCATCTTCAAATCCACAAAGCCGGCCTGCCGGGTACCCAAAAAGTCGCCCGGTCCGCGCTGCTGGAGGTCTTTTTCCGCCAGCACAAAGCCGTCGTTGGTCTGGGTCATCACGGCAAGACGTTCATTTTCCGCGGCGCTGTCACTTTCCGGGATCAGGATGCAGAAAGATTGCGCGTCCCCCCGCCCGACCCGGCCGCGGAATTGGTGCAGCTGCGCCAAACCAAAGCGGTTCGCGCCCTCAATCACCATCATCGTGGCGTTGGGAATGTCCACGCCTACCTCCACCACGGAAGTCGAAACCAGGATGTCAAATTCCTTGTTGCGGAAGGCAAGCATCACCGCGTCTTTGTCCGCCGGCTTCATCCTGCCGTGTACCAGGCCGACCCTCAGGTGCGGGAAAGCCTCCGCCTGCAAACGCTGCTGTTCTTCCACCGCAGCTCTGACTTCATCGTTCTCACCCTGTTCTACCAGCGGGTAGATGATGAATGCCTGATGCCCGGCCTGCACCTGCTCTTCAATCAGCTCGTAGACGGTGTGCCTTTCATAAGGGTAAATAATGCGGGTTTGGATGGGGAGCCTGCCAGCGGGCATTTCGTCCATCACGCTCACATCCAGGTCGCCAAAGACCGTCAGCTGCAGCGAGCGCGGGATGGGCGTGGCGGTCATCACCAACAGGTGCGGGTTTTCGCCCTTCGCGCGTAAAGCTGCCCGCTGCTGCACGCCAAAGCGGTGCTGCTCATCCACAACGACCATCTGCAGGTCCCGGAAAGCAACCGGGTCCTCGATCAAAGCATGCGTGCCCACCAGCAACTTTACCTCCCCGGACTGTAGGCCTTTCAAGATTTGGCGGCGCTCCGCCGCGGCGGTATCGCCAGTCAACAGGCGGACTTGTTCCGGCGCCAGATACGCGGAATGCTGTGAGTCTGGCTCGGTGAGCAGGCGCAGGAGGGTGCGATAGTGCTGTTCCGCCAGGATGCCGGTTGGCGCCATCAACGCCGCCTGAGCGCCGCCTTCTATCACGATGGACATCCCCAACACGGCAACGATGGTCTTCCCGGAGCCGACGTCGCCTTGCAGCAAACGGTTCATCGGGTGCGGACTGCCGACGTCTTTGCGGATTTCCGCCAAAGCTTTCCCCTGTGCGTTCGTGAGCGCATAGGGCAGCCCGCGGACGCGTTCCGCCAGCCAGGCATCGCTCACGGTGTATGCCCTGCCGCTCAGGCGCTGCCACTGGCTTTTTTGACGGATGACGCCCAATTGGAGCAGGAAAATTTCATCAAACGCAAAGCGTTTCTGGGCCAAACGCAGCCGTTCATGCGTGTCCGGGAAATGGATTTGCGTGATAGCTTCATGAAGGGGGATAAGCTGTGCATTCTCGCGCACCAGGTCGGGCAGAAATTCGGGCACCCTGGCTGCCCAGTATTGCACCACGTTAAACTGCGTCTTGCGCAGCCAGCGCTGCGTAACTTGCCTGCTGAGGGGATAAACCGGCACAATCCGGTTGGTATTCAACTGCTGCTGGTCCACAGATTCATAATCCGGGTGGAACATCGCCAGTCTTCCACTGCTGGTTTCCACCTTCCCCGAGATTGTGAGGAACATGCCCACCTGAAGGCTGCGCTCCAGATAAGGATTGTTAAACCAGACCAGCCGCAGCATACCTGTGGCATCCGAAACAATCACTTCACTGATGAGCTTGCCCCTGCTGGTGCGGTTGGATCTCATATCCACGACCTTCGCCAGGATGGTCACTTCCTCGCCGTAACGCAGCTGCTGGATGGACTTTAGCTGTGAGTAATCATCGTATCGGCGCGGAAAAAGATACAGCAAATCTTTGATGGTGAAAACATTCAATTTTTCCAGGTTTTTCGCCTGCTTTGTGCCAATTCCCCGGATTTTGATGACCGGCGCGTTCAGCCCGGAGCTGCCTTCATCGGGCAGAGCAGCGCTGCTCAACTTGCGCGACGCCTGGTTTTCGGACTTTTTGGCAGGCTTGTTTTCCTGTTCGGTCTGCGGCACGCGAGCAGGGACGACAATTTCCTCCACGGGCGGTGGGGGAAGTCTGCGCATGCCGGGGATTTGCAGCAGGCTGCCAATCTCCAGCAGCGTTTGCCTGCGGGCGGCTGCGTTTTGCGCGTGGTAGCTGGAGAGCTTCCCGGCGACCCCGGCAATCAGCGTTTCAGGCAGGCCTGCTTCACGCGCGTCGGAAAGCCAGGCAGGGCTCAAGCGCTGCAGGCCGCCCATCACCGCCTTGTCCTGGTAACCCTTGCTGGCTTCCAGCTGGAAAATTTTCGCGTATTTTTCGATAAGACTCGCCATACCTGGGGATAATCATACCCGATTATGCTTTTGGATTCCCAGTTGTTTTATCCAAATCTGGCAGCACAGGAGAACCAACGCAAAAAAGAAGCTGTCCAAAAAGAACAGGTTTTCCTTTTTGGACAGCCCTAAGGGAGAGAATGAGCCGGTTCAGACTTCGTTTGGATAGCGCAAATTCGCACAAGCTCATACAAATTGGCGCGGTGCGAGGAAAACCAAAGGAGCTGTCCGACGTTTGGGACAGCCCCGTCTCAGGAACTCCACGACCCTACTCAATCGCCACGATAAGCTGATAGTATGGTTGGCCGCCGTCGTGCACTTCTACTTCGTGTTCGGGATATTTCTCGTTGATTTTATCCGCCAATTGGTTGACGTATGGGAGGGTCATATCCTCGCCGTAGAACAGCGTTATGCGCTCAAAATTCTCCACCTGCGCGGCGGTGAGCAGTTGTGAAAGCGCGTCGTCTATCGAGTGCGTGGAGATGATGAGCTTGCCGTCCAGCAGGGCGATGACGCTGTCTTTCTCGACATGCACATCGTCGATGGTTACATCGCGGGTCGCGGTAGTAATCTCGCCCGTATGCACTTCGCTGATCGCTTCTTTCATGGATTCTTCGTTTTCCTCCAGGCTTCCTTCCGGGAGCAAGCGCAGCATGGCGGCAAAGCCCTGCGGCGCGTTGCGCGTCGGGATCACGGCGATTTGTTTCACGCTCACCTTGGCAGCGTTTTGCGCCGCCAGAATGATGTTTTTATTGTTCGGCAGAATGATTACTTTGTCAGTCGGGAGGTTTTCGAAAGCGGCGACGATTTCTTTCACGCTCGGGTTCATCGTCTGTCCGCCGGAAACGACCGCGGCGGCGCCGAGGCTGGCAAAAATACGGGTCAATCCCTCTCCCGGAGAAACTGCCACCACCGCCACCTGCCCGGGCGCGACGGGAGCGAACTTGATCTTCGCGCTTTCTTCTTTCTTGGAATTCATCTGGTCCTGCAGGTTTTCCATCGCGATTTTCTTGACGATGCCCAAATCTTCGGTGTACGCGATTGGCTCGTATCGTTTATCCAGCGGGACGTGAATGTGCATGCGGTAGATGCCGTCGCCTTCGCCCACCTGAATGCTCGTGCCGATATCGCTCAAACCGTTATAGTAGCTCTCCAGCGAGAACTGCGGGCGCGGGGTGAAATCGATAACCACCTCGTAGTCCTGTCCTTCTTCGACGGTTTCCAACGTGTTGGCAAGTTCCAGTTCCGAAAGCGGCTTGACCACCGCATTAGAAACATCCAGCGGCTGCCCTTGTAAGAGGCGCAGCATGCCCTCAAAAATGTAGAACAAGCCGGTACCGCCCGAGTCAACAACCCCGGCCTGCTTTAATATCGGCAGAAGTTCAGGCGTGCGTTTTACGCTCTCATCGCCAGCCTTCACAATGGTGACCAGCAAATCGCTCAATTTGGTATCGCTGCCTGCGGTGTTCTCCACTGCCGCGGTCATATCCTTAATGACCGTCAGGATGGTTCCCTCGACCGGCCGAACAACGCCTTTGTACGCTGTGCTGCGGGCTTCCTGCAGCGCGCGGACAAACAGGGCACTGTCCATATGGTCATAATGGTCCAGCGCGCGCGAAAAACCGCGCCAGATTTGGGAGAGGATGACGCCCGAGTTGCCGCGCGCGCCCATCAGCGCGCCCTGGGCAAAGGTATGCGCCATTTCGCCCACATTCTTTGTCCCTTTGGATTCGGCTTCCGCGAGGGCTGCCTGCATGGTCAGCACCATGTTGGTGCCGGTGTCGCCGTCGGGGACCGGGAAGACATTGAGGGAATTCACGTACTGCTGGTTGGTTGTCAGCCAGATGAAACCGGCTTCGAACATTAATTTTAATCCTTCGCCATCCAAAGGGGACTGAACCAGGCGGTGCCGCTCAGCCTCAGATAGAATGGCTATCGACTTTCCATTCATAAGACCTCGATAATAATTGATTGATAATAAGAACCTAATCCGGATTGCTGATTCTTAAGCCGCGGACGTACACGTTAACCCGGATGACAGGGATGCCCATGGTTTTTTCGACGTTATATTTGACCGCTTCAGCGACTGAATCGGTAACAGTTTTGATGCGCAAGCCGTATTCAATTACCAGGTTGATATCCAGGTAGAGGCCTTCGCCGTCCGCTGAGACATTGATGCCGTAGGAATTGTTTTTGCGCAGAAGTTGACCAACAGCTTCGAAGATATTGGCCGGGGCAAGACTGATGACCCCGTAAGACTGCAAAGCGGCATGCCGGGCAACGGATTTTATCGCCTGAGGGAGAATGTAAATTCGTCCTAATGGGTTTTGCTGACTTGTCATTTTTAGTTGTCTCTCTTCTCTATTCGCGCCTTGATTCTTATGATAATGTGTGATATTATAAACGCTTGCTTGGGTCGGTCAATCCTTCCCAACCTCGACATTATACTGTATGAAAGGAAATCGAGATGGCAAAGTGCGATCACTGTGGTAAATCAACCAGTTTCGGTCATAATCGCAGCCACTCTCTTGTCGCAACCCGGCGCGAGTTCCGCCCAAACCTTCAGCGGATCACAGTGTTCGAAAACGGCAAGAAAGTTCGCAAAGTTCTCTGCGCGCGCTGTATTAAGACCCTGACCAAAGCATACAATTAATTAACACAAGACCTGAGAAAAAGTCGCTCACGCGGCTTTTTTCATTTAACCAGAGCCTGCCGTAAGCTGGCAATCCCCGCGCTGATGCCGCCGGGATGCCCGAACACAGCCGTGCCCGCCACAAAATCCCGGCCGCCCGCTTCGTACACTGCCGCGATCGTGCTCGCGTCAATGCCGCCGTCCACCTGGATGACCGCGTCCGAGCCAATCTCCCGCAGCAGTTGGCGCGTATCGCGTACTTTCGTAAGCGCCGAGGGAATGAACTTTTGCCCGCCAAATCCGGGGTTGACCGACATAATCAGGACGAGGTCGAACATGCCTGCCAGATAGCGCAAGCCGTCCACCGGCGTGGCCGGATTGAAGGTGACACCCGGCGCGGCGCCTAAATCGCGGATGCGCTGTAAGGTGCGGTGGATGTGCGGGCAGGTTTCGTAATGCACCGTGATAGCATCCGCCCCTGCTTCCACAAAGGCGTCCAGATGCTTTTCGGGCTCCACAATCATCAGGTGCACGTCCAGGGGCAGCGAGGTTGCTTGCTTGCAGGCCCTGACGATCACCGGACCAAACGAAATATTCGGGACAAAACGCCCGTCCATCACGTCGATGTGGATTTTGTCTGCTCCGGCGCTCTCGCACTCGCGCAAATCCTGGATGAGGTTTGCCAGGTTGGCGGAAAGGATGGAAGGGGAAATGGTCGCGAGCATGCAAAACCTCAGGGTCTCAGGGTCAGGTAAACGTACAGCCAGAAGGGAATCAAACCGAACATTGCGGCGCCAGCAATCAGCCACAGCAGCAAGGTGCCCCAATCCGGGCTTTTCTTTTCAGCCGTGTCCGTTTCGAGCGCTTCCGGTGAGGTTTGGTAAACGGGAGTGTCCGGTGGCGCAGGCACTGGCGCCGGGGCTGTCTGCGCTGGCACGGCGGATGCGCCTGGGGTAGTCACCGGCTGCGGCTGCGCGCTGCCGCTCTTCATCGCTTGCAGCCCGACCAGCAGCCGCCCTAACTGGTCGGCGGTGCGATAGCGCGCGGAAGGTTCCTTGGAAAGAACCTTCAGGATAATGTCTTCCAGCACTTTGGGGATGCCGGGATTGAGCACGCGCGGGGGCACAGGCTGCACTTCGCGGTGCATCCGCGCCAGTTCCGCTGCATCCGCGGAATTGAACGGGAGCTGACCGGTCAGCATCTCGTACAGGATGACGCCCAGCGAGTACACATCCGAAGCCGGGGAAGGCGGCAAGCCGGCAGCCTGTTCCGGGGAGAAGTAAAGCGGCGAGCCCCACACCACGTCGCTGCGCTCTTCAGGAGAGATGGTCGCCAGCGCCCGCGCGATGCCAAAATCGGTCACCTTGAGACGTCCGTCCGGGCTGACGAGCATGTTATGCGGCTTAATATCACAGTGGACCAGGCCGGCGCGGTGGGCGTAGCCAACCCCCTGGCAAGCCTGGACCATCAGGTCCAGCGCTTCCTGCACTTCAAAGCGGCCTTTTTCGCGGATACGGGTTTTCAGGTCGGTTCCGGGTACAAACTCCATCACGATGAAGAGATGGCGCTGGTCCAGGCCGAAGTCGTGTACCGTCACGATGTTAGGATGGGAAAGGTTAGCCGCTGCTTTGGCCTCCTGGCGGAAGCGTTCCCGGAATGCGGCGTCCACCGAGAAATCCTCTCGCAAAACCTTCACTGCCACGTAGCGCTCGAGCATCAGGTCCTTGGCTTTGTACACAAGCGCCATGCCCCCTGTCCCAAGGGACTCGATCAGCTGATAGCGGTCATTAAGAATGCCGGGTGGTGTCATTAGTCCTCATTATAAATCAAAAAGAGACCCAAAAAACGCGGCTGCCAGGGGCTGGATTTTGATCCTGGAGCAAAATTCAGGCGCTGAATCAGCGGGAAGTGGGTATCACGCACCGGATTCCATTCCTGGGTCGTGAAATCTTAATATATCTGCAATTTGTGTGCCAAAACCCTTGCATTTTCCCATAGAAACATCTATAATGTGGGAAATAATGTCATAAAGTGTCACGAAGTGTCATTTGGAGCGCTGGAACTTGCCCAGCGTTTCGCGATTAAAAAGGAATTAGAACTTATGTTCTTAGGTCAGTTTGAGCATAACATTGACGCGAAAGGGAGACTCACCGTCCCCTCCAATTTCCGGGAACAAGCCCCGGAAGGCCTCTTCGTTACCAAAGGCTTTGATTCCAATCTTATCGCATATCCACGGGACGTGTACGAACGCATGGCGGAGAATATTAACGAGCTTTCCGTAACGGATCCCGAATCCCGCGCCCTGCGCCGCATGTTCTTCTCCAATACTGTTGAACTCAGCTATGACAGCGCCGGACGAATCCTGCTGCCTGCCTTTCTGCGTGACGCAGCGCAAATCACGACGGCTTGCAAACTCGTCGGCAACGGCGACAACGTGGAAATATGGTCGATGGAACTTTGGCAGGCGGAAAACCAGAAAAACGGCGGCGCCGAAGCGAACAGCGGGCGTTGGGCAGCTTATAACATCTCGACCAGAGGTGGTTAATGTCTGCGGGAATGGGGGATCAACCCCACCACCGTCCTGTACTTTACCAAGAAATTCTAAACCTGCTTGCACCCCACAGCCCCGGGCGCTACCTGGACTGCACGGCTGGCGCCGGCGGGCATTCCAGCGGCATCCTGGAAGCCAGCGCGCCCGCTGGGAAACTGCTCGCCATTGACCTGGACCCCCGCGCAGTGGCGCTGACGAAAGCCCGCCTTGAACCCTATGGCGAACGCGCAATCGTCCGGCAGGGCAGCTACCTGCACAGCCGGGATTACCTCCAGGAGTTGGGTTGGGAAGCGGTGGACGGCATCCTCCTCGATCTGGGCGTGTCCTCCATGCAGCTGGACGAAGCCGACCGCGGCTTTTCCTTCCGGCAGGAAGGACCGCTGGACATGCGCTTCGACCCGGGCAGCGGACCAAGCGCAGCCGACCTGGTGAACCGCCTGGAGGAAAAGGAACTGGCGGATATCCTCTGGAAGTACGGCGAGGAGCGCTACTCCCGCCGCATCGCCCGGGCGATTGTACGCGCAAGACCTCTGAGAACTACGACGGAACTGGCGGCCCTGGTGCGCTCGGCTTTAGGCAGGACGAATGAAGCCCAGGACCCTGCCACCCGTACTTTTCAAGCCCTGCGGATCGCAGTAAACGACGAGCTGGCAGTTATCGCGGAAGCGATTCCGCAGTTAATCGCACTTTTACACCCGAACGCCCGGATCGCAGTCATTGCTTTCCATTCGTTGGAAGACCGCATCATCAAGCAGACCTTCCAAAGGGAAAGCCGGGACTGCATTTGCCCGCCTGAGCAGCCTGTCTGCACCTGCGGACACCGTGCGAGCATCACCATCGTCACCCACCATCCGGTGGAAGCCGGAGAACAGGAAAAGAAAGAAAACCCGCGCGCGCGCAGCGCAAAACTGAGAGTGGCAAAAAAGTTACCCAAAATGGCATAGAATCTGCAGCCTTACGAATATGAAAACCAAGAACATCATCCAAGCCTATCGACAAGCCCCCTGGCGCATGCAGCTCCAGTGGATTGGCATTTTTCTGCTGATCCTCGTGAGCATCGCAGCCATTGCCGGCGTGTATCTCTCTCTCAGCGGAAAAGCCGCTGTAACCGGGCGCAGAATCCAGAAGCTGGAATACCAGGTGAGCGCCTTGGAACTGCAGATTAACGACCTCGCTTCCCAACTGGCATATGCATCCTCCGCGCGTGTGATGAGCGAGAGAGCCAAAGCCTTAGACATGGTTCAGCGCGACCCGGCGCAAGCGGTCTACCTGGAAGTGCCGGGGTACAGCGCGGAAAGCTTTACCCTGGCCCCCGCCCCCAGCGCGAACGCCCTGCCCAGCCCCTCGATCCTGCCGGAATTCACCGCTTCCCTCTGGGACTGGTTGGGTGATATACTTGCGCAGCTGCCGGGTCCGGCGGAAAACACTCCGGAGGTGCAGCCGTGAATAATCCATCCTGGACGCGCTACATCTTGATTTTGCTGGTCTTCGCCCTGGTCGCCGGCAGCGTTGGCGCGCGCATGGTAAGCATCCAGAATATTCCGGCCGCGCAGACGATTCTCGAAAACAGCAAAAAGCTGGTTGGCGTGACCCAGACCATCTACCCGGAACGCGGCAGCATTTACGACGCGCAGGGACGGCTCTTGGCTGGCAACGAAACCGTCTACGAAGTCGGGCTGGACTTGCGCAGCATTGCCCAGCCGGAGACCATTGCCTCGGTGGCGAGCAGCGTGCTTGGCCTGGACTACAGCAGCACCCTCGTTTATGCCAAAACGGAACCGATTGAGGACGAAAAACTTTACATCGTGCTCGATTCTTTCGTCGATAAGGAAAAAATCGCACAACTGGAATTGATCGAAGAAGATTACACAAACCGCGATATCGGCAAGAACGAAACAAGACCCAGCCTCGAGGGCTTAATCTGGACGCCTTACAACAAGCGCAGTTACCCGGAAGGCGATATGGGCGCTAACCTGCTCGGTTTTTATGCCTTCCTGGACCGCGTGGAAGGCCGCGGATATTACGGCGTGGAAGAAGCTTACAATGACCTGCTTGCCGGAACGCCCAAAACGGAATACACCCCCTTCGACCCGCAAAAGATTACCTCGGTCGACGACATTCCCCCGGGCGCCAGCCTCGTATTGACCTTTGACCGGGAAATTCAGGCCATGGTGGAGCAGCAGCTTGCCGAAGCAATAGATTGGTCCGGAGCAGAATCCGGCACCATCGTGGTGTACAACCCGGAAGACGGCAGCATCATCGCCATGGCGACCACCCCCAGAATGGATCCCAACTATTACTGGACCCAGGGAGACGTCTTCCCCGGCAGCACGCCGTTCAACCGCCCGATTAGCGAGACCTACGAGCCGGGCTCGGTCTTCAAAGTTATCACTATGGCTTCCGCCCTGGATGCTGGCGCGGTAAAACCGGACACAGTCTTCACCGACACGGGGTCCATCATGGTCGGCGGCACTACCATCACCAACTGGAACTACGGCGCGTGGGGTGACCAGGACATGACCGGCTGTTTGCAGCACTCATTGAACGTATGTTTGTCGTGGATTGCCACCCAGCTCGGCGCGGAACAGTTCTATACGTATCTGAAAAACTTCGGCTTCGACCGCAACACAGGCATCGACCTGGGCGGGGAATCGCACTGGCCTCTCAAACTGCCCGGTGACAACCAGTGGTATGAAGGGGACCTGGCAACCAACTCGTTTGGGCAGGGCATTTCCGTGACGCCCATTCAAATGGCCATGGCCATCGGCGCGGTGGCGAATGAAGGTCGCATGATGGCGCCGCACATCGTTAAGGCCATCATCATGGACGGACACCAATACGACGTTAATCCGGTCATCGTTGGGAATCCTATCAAAGCCGAGACCGCGGAAACGCTCACCCGCATGTTGGTGGACTCCCTGGAGGAAGAATCATCCGTCGCGCTGGTGGAGGGATATACGGTCGCCGGCAAGACCGGTACCGCGGAAATCCCCACGCCTTTCGGCTATACCAGCGGGGTCACCAACACTTCCTTTGTGGGTTGGGGTCCGGCTGAAGATCCGAAATTTCTGGTTTACGTCTGGCTGGAAAAACCAACCATCAGCATCTGGGGCTCGGAAGTCGCGGCGCCGGTATTCTCGAAAGTTGTGCAAAACCTGGTTGTGCTGATGGATATCCCGCCTGATCCAATCCGGCTGCAGGCGTCCACGGAGGACAAATAAAATGCTGACCTTTCAGCACGTGCTCAAAGCCCTGCTCGGGCGCGCTGTCGGGGAGCTTGATTTCAAGCTCCCGGAGGCGTTTATTGACTCGCGCGCAGTCAGCGAGGGCAGTCTCTTCTTCGCGCTGCGCGGGGAACGTACCGACGGCCACCTGTACGTGGACGATGCCTTTGCCAGGGGCGCCAGCCTGGCGATTCTGGAGCACCCGATTGAGAGCGCATATCCCATCGTTGAACTGAACGCGGCGGAGCTTCAATTTCCGGAGCGACCGCCTTTCAGCCTGCTGACGGACAACGTCGTTGCCGCGCTGCAAAAACTGGCGGCGTACTGGCGCGCCCAGTTTGATATCAAGGTCATCGGGATCACCGGCAGCGTAGGCAAGTCCTCCACCAAAGAATTGACCGCCAACGTGCTTTCCAAGCGTCTGGTAACGCTCAAAAACCCGGGCAACATGAACAACGAAATCGGCATGCCGCTTTCCCTGCTCAGCCTCAACGCGGAGCACGAGGTCGCGGTGTTAGAAATGGGTTTTTACGTCCCGGGAGAAATCAAACTGCTTTGCGAGATTGCCCGCCCCCAAATCGGGATTGTGACGAATATCGGCACAGTACACGCTGAACGCGCCGGTTCCATAGAAGCCATCGCGGAGGGCAAATCGGAGTTGGTGCAAGCGCTCCCACCCGCCCCCGAAGGCGTCGCCATTCTGAATTACGATGACGAACGCGTATTAGCCATGGCTGCCAAAACCTCCGCGCGGGTGTTTACCTACGGTTTATGCCCGCAGGCGGACCTGTGGGCGGATCAGGTTGAAAGCATGGGTTTGGAAGGCATCCGCTGCCGCATCCACTACCAGGGTGAGGACTTTTACGTGACCGCGCCGCTGATTGGCCGGCATTCGGTCTACACGATGCTGCGCTCCGCCGCTGCCGCGCTCAGCCTCGGCTTTTCCTGGGATTGGATATTTTACGCCCTGAAAACCAGCAACCTCCAGCTGCGCATCGCGACCACCAAAACCGCGTCCGGCGCGCTGCTGATAGACGACACGTATAACGCTTCCCCGGATTCAACCCTCGCTGCGCTGAACTTGCTCGAAGACCTCACCGGTCGAAAAGTTGCCGTGCTCGGTGACATGCTGGAACTCGGCCAGTACGAGGAAGACGGGCACCAGCGGGTGGGCATCCGCGCCGCTCAGGTCGCGGACGAAATCGTCCTGGTAGGTCAGCGCAGCCTGCAGACGCAAGCAGCCGCGTTGGAAAGTGGTTTCGCGCCGAATCAAATTCATTGGTTTGCCGACGCAAACAGCGCCGCCCGGTACTTGCGGGAAACACTGAAAGAAAAAGATATCGCCCTGGTCAAGGGTTCGCACGCGATGCGCATGGACCTGATCGTGGCAAGTTTGGAGGTAATTTCCTGATGGGCGGAACTTCCCTGGCAATAGCCATCAGCGGTTTCAGCTTTTTGCTCACGGTGATTTGGGGGTCTCCGTTTATCCGGCTGTTAAAACTCCTGAAAATTGGCAAGATTATCAGTATGGATGTGCCGGAGTCGCACCTGGCGAAGATGAACACCCCCACCATGGGCGGCTTCATGTTCCTGATTCCAATCACCATCCTGACCGTCATCCTGAACGCGGTCTCGCTGTTCGGGTCGCGCCTGTTCGGCTCTTCGATTTTCGTCCCGCTGGCGACCTTATGGCTGTTCGCGCTGATTGGCGCGGTGGATGACTGGGAAGGTATTCGCGGACCGCGCCGCGGGCTGGGCATGAGCGCGCGCACCAAGTTCACGCTTCAGGCGGTCGTGGCGATTGCAATCGCCTACAGCCTGAAAGAAATCCTGAGGGTCCCCAACGTGTTCTGGCCTGCCTCCGAGGCTCCTCTGAATCTGGGTTGGTGGTATCTGCCGATTGCGGCGTTTATTATCGTCGCCATGGCAAACGCCGTGAACTTCACCGACGGCATCGACGGCCTGGCCAGCATGATCTGCATGACCATGTTCGGGGTCTACGGCATCATTGCAATTTTTCAGGGTCAGGTTTACCTGGCGCGCTTCTGCTTCTGCATCGTCGGAGCGCTGGCGGGCTTTTTGTGGTTCAATGCCAAGCCGGCGGAACTGATGATGGGTGACACGGGTTCGCAAGCTTTGGGCGCGATGCTGGCAGTCGTAGCGCTGATGACCGGTCGTTGGGTTTTCCTCCCGCTCATCGCCATCATTCCGGTGTCCGAGCTGCTCAGCGTCATTATTCAGGTTGGGTACTTCAAGCTGACGCACGGCAAACGGGTGTTCAAAAAAGCCCCCATCCACCACCATTTTGAGATGCTGGGTTGGCAGGAGAACCAAATTGTGATTCGATTTTGGTTGATTGGCTTCATCGGAGCGATGCTTGGCTTTGCTCTGACCTTTTTGGGATGATTATGAAAAACTGGGCTGACAAAAAAGTCATCGTTCTCGGAGCTGCCCGCCAGGGCACGGCGCTTTCGCGCTTCCTGGCAGGCAAAGGCGCGCGGGTTGTCCTGACGGATTTGCACGGACCCGAGGCGCTCTCCGCTGACGTGCTGACGCTTA
>DAONFX010000034.1:16872-19456 GCA_035403825.1 Anaerolineaceae bacterium | reverse complement strand
GTGGTGCGCGAACGGAAAGGCACCTACCAGGCAGTATTGGAGGAAATCAGCAAGTCCGGTTTTGTGCGCGCGCGCGTGGATGGCGAAGTGTTCTCGCTCGACGACAAAATCCAGCTGGACCGCTACAAAAAGCACACCATCGAAGCGGTGGTGGACCGCCTGGTTATCAGCAAGCCCGAAACCGAGGATGACGAGCTGGCCATGCGCTCCCGCCTGACGGACTCGATCGAAACCGCGCTGCGCTTCGGCGAAGGCTACGTGACCGTCCAGAACCTGAGCGTGGAAGCGCCTGAGGATATACAGTTCTCAGAAAACCTGGCCTGCCCGGAACACGGCTCCATCCTGATAGAAATCGAGCCGCGCACCTTCTCGTTCAACACCCCGCACGGCGCCTGCCCCACCTGTCAGGGCCTCGGCAGCCGCGAGGAAATTGACCCCGACCTGCTCATCCCGGATAAGAGCCTCTCCTTGCGCGAAGGCGCCATCGCCGCGCTGGAGTGGTCCGGCCCGCGCGAGGAAGGCGGTTATTACTGGCAAATGATTGAAGCCATCGCCAGGGAAAATCAATTCAGCCTGGATACCCCCGTCAGCCAGCTTTCCGAAAACGACCTGAACATGATTTTGCACGGCACGAACGGGCAGGAAATCCGCGTAGAGTTCCTCGGCCGAAACGGACGCAAGTCCGCGTTCAGCACCTCCTTCGAAGGCGTCATCGGCAACCTGGAACGGCGCTACCGCGAAACGCAGTCTGAATACATCCGCATGCGCATTTCGGAGTTTATGGGCGTGAAGCAGTGCCCGACCTGCCAGGGCAAGCGCCTGCGTAAAGAAGCTCTGGCCGTTTTGGTGCAAGACGCGAACATCATCGATGTAACAGAGTGGCCGGTCAACCGCACGCTGGCCTGGGTAAACGATCTGGCTTCCCCGGACGCCTCCCCGCTCAGTGCGCGCCAGCAGGCAATCGCGGAACGCATCCTGCGCGAAATCCGCGCGCGCCTCGGCTTTTTGGTGGACGTCGGCCTGGATTACCTGACGCTCGAGCGCAGCGCCAGCACCCTCTCCGGCGGCGAGGCCCAGCGCATCCGCCTGGCAACCCAGGTGGGCTCCAGGCTGATGGGCGTGCTCTACGTGCTGGATGAGCCCTCCATCGGCTTGCACCCGCGCGATAACCGCCGCCTCCTGGATACCCTGAAAGGCCTGCGCGACATGGGCAACACCGTTTTGGTGGTGGAGCACGATGACGAAACCATTCGCAGCGCCGATTGGGTAATTGACCTGGGCCCCGGAGCGGGCGAGCACGGCGGCGAAGTTGTGGCGGAAGGCACGCCCGAACGCATCATGGCCGTTCCCGAAAGCCTGACCGGCGCCTACCTCTCCGGACGCAAGCAAGTACCGGTACCCGAAGAGCGCCGTCCCGGGAACGGACAGTTCTTGCGCGTGGTCGGCGCGACCGAAAACAACCTGAAAAACCTGAGCGTGAACATCCCGCTGGGCAAATTCGTGTGCATCACCGGCGTCTCCGGCTCCGGCAAGTCCACGCTGCTGGTGGACGTGCTCTACAACACGCTCGCCCGGCAGCTGATGAACGCGCACACCCAACCCGGCGCGCACGAACGCATCGAAGGCGTCCAACATCTCGACAAGGTGATTAACATCGACCAGACCCCCATCGGGCGCACCCCCCGTTCGAACCCGGCCACCTACACCGGCATGTTCGACGACATCCGCGACCTGTTTTCCGAGCTGCCGGACGCGAAAATACGCGGCTACGGCAAAGGCCGCTTCTCGTTCAACGTCAAGGGCGGGCGCTGCGAAGCCTGCCAGGGTCAGGGCGAGCTGAAAATTGAGATGCAGTTCCTGCCGGATGTGTACGTCCCCTGCGAGGTCTGCCGCGGCAAGCGCTACAACCACGAAACGCTGCAGGTGCGCTTTAAGGACAAGAGCATCGCGGACGTCCTCGACCTCACGGTGGAATCCGCGTTGGAATTATTCCCCGCGTTTCCGCGCATTCAGCGCCGGCTCGAGACGCTGCAGGCGGTCGGGCTGGGATACGTGCGCCTTGGCCAGCCTGCCACCACGCTCTCCGGCGGCGAAGCCCAGCGCGTCAAGCTCTCCAGGGAGCTTTCCCGCCGCGCCACCGGCCGGACGCTGTACGTGCTGGATGAGCCTTCGGTCGGGCTGCATGCCGCGGATGTGCATAAATTGATTGAGGTGCTGCAGTCGCTGGTCAGCACGGGCAACACCGTGGTGGTGATTGAACACAACCTGGATATCATCAAGGTGGCGGATTGGGTGATTGATTTGGGCCCGGAAGGCGGCGACCGCGGCGGATACCTGGTGGCGGAGGGCACCCCCGAGCAGCTGTGCGGCAGCCCGGCTTCCTATACCGGTCAATACCTGCAGAAGTACGTCCGCCAGGTGCACCAGCGCGAGTGCGTGTAAGGCACTGTCCGGCCCGGCAGGCGTATATTAGTCATCGCGACAAATCGGGCGGCATTACGAGCCCGTGAAGCGATCCCCTGTTGGTCCGTCATCCTGAGTGCAGCGAAGGATCTTTCAGTTAATTCGTCATCGCGAGGAACGA
>DAONFX010000034.1:3599-16772 GCA_035403825.1 Anaerolineaceae bacterium | reverse complement strand
GAACGAAGCGATCTCCCTGTTGGTTTGTCATCCTGAGTGCAGCGAAGGATCTTTCTGTTGGCCTAAAGGGAGACAGCGTGCCCAATGTGTATTTCTTCAATTTCTGGCGTACGCAAGCAGTCGCAATGACGAATCAGCTGTGCTCACGAGGAGTGCGCCCTTCATATGCCCCCCACAAAAACGCCGCTCTTTTGAAAATGGTATACTTGACAAAAGTCGTTAATCACGAATAATTGGATTTACCAGTCCCTTGCCTGTGCAGGCCGAAAGGAAAATCATCATGGCAAAGAAGAAATCTCAAAGCCCACTGGCTTCGTACCGCCGAAAGCAAAAATCCGGGAAAGCCCTTGTCGGCGTTCTGGCCGGGCTTTTCATCGTCGCCGGCCTGGCGCTCATCGCCTTGTGGGCCACCGGCAACCTCGCCGGCACCCCCGGTTGGTTCGCCACCAAAACCCCTACCCCGACCATCACGCTCACCCCCACCCCCGTAACGCCGACCAACACCACGACCCACACCCCGACCATCACCGAAACCCCCACAATCACCCCTACCTTCACCCCCTCCGCGCCGTTCGAATACGTCGTGCAGGAGGACGATAACTGCGCGGTAATCGCCGAAAAGTACGATGTGGACGTGGAAGTGCTGCTCTACCTGAACAACCTGGACAGCTCCTGCATCATCAACGTCGGGCAGACCATTCTGATCCCCGCGCCCGGGCAGGAGCTCCCCACCGCCACCCCGCTGCCAACCGATATCCGCCGCGGCACGGTCATCGAATACAAAGTCCGCTCCGGAGACACCCTGGAAGCCCTGGCAATCCGCTTCAACTCCACCGTGGACAAAATCCTGTACGAAACCAACCGCTGGCGCCGCACTCAGGGTCTCACCGACCTGAAAGACAGCTCCAACCTCTTCATCGGCGATATCCTCAAGATCCCTGTGAACCTGGTCACCCCCGTCCCGACCGCGACCGCGACCCGCACGATGACGCCCTCACCGACCCGGTAAGCCCGCGCGCATTTGAAATGAAAAGGATACGCTCCGCGTATCCTTTTTTTTTACAGCTCTGAAAGAATGCCGGCTACTTGTCCTTTTCGCGCAATTCCTGTAATTCAGAAAGCATCTCGCTCTCGCGGATCACTTCGATATCATGCTCCAGGAAATAAGTCAGCAACACGCGCAGCAGAACAATCGCGAAGAGGATGATGATAGAGGAAAACGAGGGCGATACCGCCAAACGCAGGATGTCGGAAGCCATGGCAAATTCGAGGCTGAGGCTGAGCTTGTGGCCAAGACGCAGACGAATGGCTTCAGACCCCTCAATTTGATCAATCAGCGAGCGATCGAATAATCGCCGGGTATAGCTGACAATGGCATGCGCCGTCCCGGTCACGATTACAAAGACAGCGGCAACCTCGCAAAACAGAGCCGAATAGCCAACTACTTTTAGCAGCATGTCTTCATGCGGCAAGCTGTTTTGGATTTCGCCGACTGGATTTTTCAGACCGGTGGTGAGGATGAGGACTAAGCCGATGATCAGCAAGGTGGGCAGGTAGTAGCCGCCCAGCCTGGCTGCCAGAGATGTATCGGAATGTTTCTTGTCGGACATACTTTACCTCATGGATCAGTTAATGGGGGATAAGGAAACCAATCGGCCGCCGTCATTCAGGGATCGGAACAGCGCGTCAATGACAACCAAATTGCTGACAGAGTTTGCCAGTGGAAACAGGGGGGCTTCGCGGCTTACGACCACATTGTAAAAGTGTTCTATCATCTTTTCATAAGCGTTATCGCGTTTGTAGGTAAGTTTTTTGGTTTCGCCATCTCTGGTCAGGTAAGCCGGACTGACTTCCGGTTTGGCTCCAAACGGATCCTCCACATCCAACACGCCCTCGGCGCCAACGATGCGGATATGCTGCTGCCGGGCTGCGTTGAAGCCGACATCAAATTGGGCATACACCTGATCCCCAAAATCGAAGCTGGCCGAGACCTGCAGGTCCACGCCGGTGTTCCCCTGGTAGCCGAGCGCTTGAACGCGGCGGGGTTCGCGCCCCACCAGGATGCGCTGCAAATCCACGCAGTAACAGCCAAGGTCATAGAGCGCGCCGCCGCCCAGAGCGGCATTCAGGCGGATGTCATCGGGGTTTGTCAGCGGAAAACTCATCGTGGTCTGAAGCATCCGCAGCTTACCAAGCGTGCCCTTGCGCACAATTTCGAGCATCTGCGCCAGCCGCGGGTGATAGCGGTACATAAACGCTTCCATCAGCACCACGGATTTCTCCAGCGCTGTGCTGATCATCAGCTGAGCTTCGTCGGCATTCATCGCGAAAGGCTTTTCCACCAGCACGTGTTTGCCGGCTTCCATCGCGCGGATTGCCCAGCGGCCGTGCTCACTATTGGGCAGCGGGATGTACACTGCCTGGATGTTCGCATCGCTGAGCAGTTCCTCATAAGAGCCGTAGGCTTTGGGAACCCCATTCTCGCGCACAAAGTCTGCCGCGCGCGTCAGGTCCCGGCTGGCGACGGCGTAAACGGTATTATGCTTGTTCGCCTTGATGGCGGGGATGACAGAATTGCCAGCAATGCGGGCTGTGCCAAGGATGCCCCAATTCATCCCGGGTTTGTTCATGAACGAAGGATTGGGAATTGAAGATAACAAATCCATTTGCCACCTCTTTTGAATAGAAATTCAACAGATCAACGCAAAATCATTATACCCTGCCCGCTGAAATCCCAAGCGCAGATTTTCGCGCAAGTCTCCCGTTTTCCATCCAATTCAGCGCTGAATTTTGCAGGAATGAATGCTGAAAATTGTCAGCCACCCGGATGAGATTTATAATTGATGCTATGGATGCGAAACCGCCAGGTCAGACTGCAGGTCGTGCTTTCCCCGCCTGTGCCTGCCGGGCAGCCGCCCGAATTCCCGCCTGGTATTTTCCCATCTGGAGTTCTGAACTGTTCTCACCCGCTAATCTAGATAGAAAACCGAATTAAAGGAGAAATTATGCGTAGTTTTTGTGGTCGGGATATTTTGTCGCTGAAAGATTTTGAACGAAATGAATTTTTCAGGGTCTTTGAAGTCGCTGAAGAGCTGGAACCTATCGCCCGCTCGCGGCGCAATTCGGATTTGCTGGCAGAAAAAACGCTGGTCACCGCCTTCTACCAGCCCAGCACGCGCACGCGCCTGGCGCACGAGGCGGCCATGCACCGCCTGGGCGGGCATGTCACCGGCTTTTCGGACGCCAAGATGACGCGCGCCGGCGATTTTTACCAGGAGTCCATCAAGGATACGGTTAAAATGCTGGAATACTACGGCGATGTGATTGTCATGCGCCATTTCCAGCAAGGCGCGCCGCACGAAGCCGCCAAATGGGCCTCCATCCCGATTATCAACGGCGGTGACGGCTGGGGCGAACACCCGACCCAGATCCTGACCGACCTGTACACCGTCTTGCGCGAAAAAGGCCGCATCGACGGCCTCAAGTGGCTGGCAGTCGGGGATATGCGCATGCGCACCATGCACTCCCTGGCGTACGCGCTCACCCAGTTCGACTGCCCTATCACCTTCGTCGCCCCGCCGGAAATGGCGCTGACACCGGAATTCAAAGAAGAGCTCAAAACTTACAGCCTGAATTTCAAGGAAGCCGAACATGTGGAGCAGGTCATCGCCGAGGCGGATGTTATCCTGGTCGAGCCGGTCGTGCAGCCCGATTACACCAAGCACCGCGATGTTCGCGGCGAAGAAGTGGGGTTAACTCCTGATAACTATAAAATAACCCGCGAGCTGTTGACCAACAAGGCGAAATCCGATGCCATCCTGCTGCACTCCCTGCCGCGCATGGACGAAATTCCGACGGACGTGGACATCACGCGTTGGTCGCGTTACTGGCAGGAAGCCTTCAACGGGGTCGTGATGCGCATGGCTCTGTTAGCATTGGTGTTGGGCAAGATGGAATAAACCCGAAACCGCACACGATACCATTTTTCCAAGGAGAGAATGATGCAGACTTTTTTACACGGTAGAGACCTGATTGGCGATCTTGATTTCAGCAAAGAGGAAGTTGAGACTGTTCTGGACGTCGCCTGGGACCTGAAGCGCAAGCGCGCCCTGAACGAACCCCACCCATACCTGCGCGATAAAGTGCTGGCAATGCTGTTCTTCTTCAGCAGCACGCGCACGCGCGGCTCCTTTGAAGCCGGCATTTCCCAGTTAGGCGGGCACGCGGGTTTCATCGAGAGCAAGTCCACGCAAATCGCCCACGGGGATACCCCCAAGGAAATCGGGGAAATCTTTGGCCGCTATTACGACGGCATCGCCATCCGCCACTGCGACTGGGAAGTCGGCAACGCCTACATCAATGACGTCGCCAGGGCCTCGCGCGTCCCCGTCCTCAACATGCAGTGCGATATTTATCACCCCTTCCAGTGCCTGGCAGACCTGATGACCATTATGGAGAAAAAAGGCCGCGACCTGCGCAAAAAGAAGATTGTGGTCTCCTGGGCGTATGCGGCTTCGTACCTCAAACCCATCTCCGTGCCGCAGTCGCTCATCCTGCAAATGCCGCGTTTCGGGCTGGACCTGACTCTCTCCTACCCGGAAGAATTCCGCCTGATGCCGGAAATTGAGCAGCAGGCGCGCGACGAAGCCAAAAAGGCCGGCACCTCCTTTGAAATCGTGCACGATATGGACGAGGGCATGAAAGGCGCGGATATCATCTACGCCAAGTCCTGGGGGCCGCTGCTGACCACCGCGGACGGCGCTGAAGGCAAACGCATCCAGGACAGCTACAAATCCTGGCTGATGGACGAACGCCGCCTGGCTCTGGCGAAGGAAGACGCCATCTACATGCACCCCCTGCCCGCTGACCGCAATATCGAAGTAACCGACGCGGTGCTGGACGGAGCGCACTCGGTGGTGTTCGACGAAGCCGAAAACCGCCTGCACGCCCAAAAGGCGGTCATGGCGCTGACCATGTCTTGAATCCGGATAGAAAATAGTTTGGGGCGGGCGAAAACCCGCCTTTTTTTTACACTGCAGAAGCAGGAACCTATCAACTGCCAGGGGATTGGTGCCAGCTGGATGGCGCACGTGTCTATCCTGAAAGGAGCGATTTCAGCCCGGGAACTGCCCCGCGGGGAATGTATGTTATCATAGTCCCTGCAGCCAGGAGCCTCCAGGCTGGGCTGCTTTCATCAATGATTGGGAAACTCACCTCCTTCAGGCGCGTGCCCGGGGTTGAGGAATATAAAGGAGCGGCTGCACTCATGGATCTTGTTCAGGAAATAAAAACCAAAGTAGAACAGAACAAAAGCGATATGATCCAGTTCCTGCGCGATATTTGCGCCATCCCCTCCACGGACTCGCTGATCGGTCCCGTCGGGGAACGTATTCAAGCAGAGATGAACAAGCTTGGCTATGAAGAGGTGCGCTTCGACAAAATGGGCAATACCTTTGGGCGCATCGGCAGCGGTCCGCGCGTTCTGTTGTACGACTCGCACATCGACACAGTCGGCGTCGGCGATATCAGCAATTGGGAGTGGGATCCGTTCGTCGGTAAGGTCGAAAACGGCAACTTCTACGCCCGCGGCGCCTGCGACGAAAAAGGCAGCACCCCCGGCATGATTTACGGCCTGGCGATCGCCCGCGACCTCGGCCTGCTGGACGGCTATACCGTCTATTATTTCGGCAACATGGAAGAATGGTGCGACGGCATCGCGCCAAACGCCTTCGTCGAGGTTGACCCCGGCGTCAGGCCTGATTTCGTCGTCATCGGCGAACCGACCAGGATGAACGTCTACCGCGGACATAAAGGCCGCATCGAGCTGAAAATTGTCGCCACCGGGCGTTCGGCGCATGCCGCCACGCACTACCTGGGAGACAACGCGGTCTACAAGATGCACGCTCTCATCTCCGAGATTCAGGAGCTGGACCGGCGCATGCGCTTTGGCATGTTCAGCCACCCGGTGCTCGGCCATGCCTCGATCACCGTCACGGACGCGTTCGCGCGCACGAATTCCGTGAATGCCGTCCCCAACCAGTTCACCATTTTTATCGACCACCGCGTTACCCTGAGCGAATCCCGCGAAACAGCTTTGAAAACCGTCCGGGGGCTGATAGCCGACTACATGCATGATGAAATCACGGTCGAGGAGCTGGTCTACGACACGCCCTCCTATACCGGCTTCAGCTTCCCGCTGGACAAATTCTTCCCGGCCTGGTTCGCGGAAGAGTCGCATCCTTTCGTGCAGGCCGGGCAGCGCGCCATCAAGGACCTCTGGGGCGTCAGCCGCCCCTCCGGCACCTGGGATTTTTCCACCAACGGCACCTACTGGGCGGGTAAAGCCAACATTCCCTCCATCGGTTTCGGCCCCGGCAACGAGGTGGACGCGCACACAATTGGCGAACACGTCCCGCTGCAGGATGTGGTGGACGCCGCCGCGTTTTACGCGCTGCTACCAAAGAACCTGAGCGACATCATCGATTACTACAGGCAGTTCGCGGGCATGAAATAAGCCGCACTTTGCGAATGGGACCCGGATTGGATCGACTGCAACAACACCCGCTCAGCAGGCGGACGCGTGCACGCTGGCGAGGTGGATGACGAAATTTCGTGGTACGAGCATGTCATTCGGGAACACTATCCGCGCGAGATCCACTTCATCGGCAATTACCGCCGGGACGGAAGGCAGGATGTGTCCGAAACAGGGATCGATAGCGGCTGGCCTTGCCGTAATCTATCTGCCTCTCCTGGGTGAGTGTATCCATAGTTATTGAAGCCGCAGATTACCGCAGTATTATTTGTATATAACCAGCGGCTTCATGGCATAATCAGGGCATGCTGCGCGTAATGAGTTTCAATATCCTTTGCGCTAACTGTGGCGATGGGATAAACGCTTGGGAACAGCGCAAAACTCTGGTTCTCGACCGCATTCTCGCGTTTACGCCCGATTTGCTCGGCCTGCAGGAGTGCCGTGCGGATGGTCAAGCTCCGTACCTGATTGAAAACCTGCCTGGATACACCTTTTTTGGTGTGCCGCGCGGCGGTGAGGGCACCACGGCGCTTGAGATGGCGCCCATCATGTTGCGCAAAGAGCTTTTTGAGCTGCTGGATGTCGGTGATTTCTGGCTGAGCGACCAGCCCGGCGAACCCGGCAGCCGCAGCTGGGGTGGCCAGTTCCCGCGCACAGTCAGTTGGGCTCGTTTACGCGTAAGAGAAAACGGGCAGGAACTGCTTTTCGCAAATACCCACTTCGACCTGACCCCAGCCGCCAGACGCCACTCCACCGAATTGATTCGCGCCTGGCTGGAAGCCCAAACTGCCGGCTGTCCCGTCATTCTTACTGGGGACTTCAATGCTCATAAGCGCTCACGGGTCTATCAGACCCTTACCAGAGACGGCTTCCTCACAGATGCCTGGCGCCAGGCCAACCCCTGCGCCCGCGATCAGGCCACCTTTCACGGTTTTGGCAACCCCAAAGCCCGGACCTGCATTGATTGGGTGCTGGTATCGCCAAGCTTGCATGTGCTTTCCGCCTCGGTAGATACTTACATGCAAGCCGGCCGCTACCCATCAGATCACTATCCGCTGCGGGTGGAGATAGAATGATAAAATTAACTTAGAAATCATTCTAGGTTATATGATTGTGGAATAGGTTATATGATTGTGGAATAAATTAATCTTGACTTCTATAAACTGAAGATGTATACTAAATTCAACAGTACCCACCACGCCTCTATTATAAACTCGAAAGAGAATGTATTATGCGCACCGAGGTGGGTCATTATTTTTTAATAAGGTAGATTTATGGATTTGAAATCAGCTAAGACAATTTCAGAACAAATTGAATTATTACAAGAGCGAGGAATAATCATTGATGATT
Source organism: Anaerolineaceae bacterium (assembly GCA_035403825.1). Classification (GTDB taxonomy): domain Bacteria; phylum Chloroflexota; class Anaerolineae; order Anaerolineales; family Anaerolineaceae; genus Mesolinea. The sequence goes on along the minus strand of DAONFX010000034.1, from coordinate 8,890 downwards.
TTGATTTAGCATCTGAATTCCTAGAATGTAATAATTATTACCGGTTGAATATTTATTTTCATAAACTAATGGATCAACCAAACCATTTTACAGAAGGGACCGCATTTTCTCAGATTGTTAATATTTACGAAAACGATAAGTGGTTTCGTTCGGAGCTCTTATTGTTACTTGAACCGATTGAAATTAAGGTTCGAACTCAAATTGCATATTACTTAGGCCTAGCATATGGACCAGATGCTTTTTACAATGAAAAGATTTACAAAAGTATTCAGAGGCAAGGAGAAATAATGGGTACTTTTTCCAAAGAAATACAGCGAAACCCCGAGGATCCTGTTGTAAAACACCATTTTGAAAAATACGAGGGGAAATTTCCAATCTGGGTGATTGTCGAGTATTTATCATTCAATACTTTATCAAAATACTATAAAAATTTAGCAGAAAGCAATAAAAAAATTATTGCAAAAAATTCTTTTGATTTAAATGAGCATCTTTTGGGACAATGGATGCACGTGCTTTCAGTTCTTAGGAACATATGCGCACATTACGGTTATTTGTTTCGAAGGGAATATACATTAAGGCCTATAATAGCGCGAGCTTTCAAATGGAATTCAAAGGCAAACTATCAATTATTTGCGCAGCTTCTTGTAACAAAACGATTATCAGAACCACAAACCTGGAAGAGGTTCATTGTTAGTCTCGAAAATAAGATACCAGCTGGAAAAGATTTTTCTACTCATGATTATGGATTTCCCAAAAATTGGCAAAGCTTTTTATCTTAATTTTACTAATTTTACAGTAACTACTTAATCATTTTTATGGGAACAATTTTCGCCCCGCCGCCAGGCTTCGCAGTCAACACATCCAGCACTCCCGGCAGGGCGCGCAGCCGGGCTTCCGCCCAATCTTTTTCTGCACCCGTTGTGATGACATGCACGTTGGGTCCGGCATCCACTGTGGCGCACAGCGCGCGCCCCTGCTTGCGCCAGGTCAGCACATGCCACAGCACCGTTTCCGTGTCCGGCGTCCAGTAAAAAAGCGGCGGGGAACTGGTGCGCATCACCGCGTGCATCCAATGCGAATCTGCTTCCACCACGCGCGCCAGGCGCTCAAAATCCCGCCCCAGCAGCGCCTGACGGCACTCAATCAAGCGCTCAGGGGCGCCGGCTACGCGCAGGGCATTCAGCGGGGAGGTGCCAGCCAGCGCGTGTCCTTCCGTCGAGCCAATCGCCTTATGCCCCGAGTGCAAGATAACAATCAGGTCCACCAGGTCCCAATACTCCGGTGGGGCGACTTGCACAGCATAGCTGTCCGCGTCGCTGCTTCCGGGCAGCCATTCGGCAAATCCGCCGGGCACCGAGCGGCAAGCCGAGCCTGAGCCGCGCCGCGCCAAGGCTGAGAGCGCGGGTTCTGTCAGCTCCAACCCAGCCGCGCTGCTGGCTGCCAGCGCCAGCGCGGCAAACGCCGAGGCGGAAGAAGCAACCCCGGCGCCGGTCGGGAAGTTGTTCCCGCTCTCCACGCGCGCGAAGAGCGAAATGCCGGCAAGCTCCCGCACACGGTCCAAAAAGCCGGAAACCCGCGCCAGGCTTTCATTCTGCTGCTCCTCCCCGTTTAACGCGAAGCGGTCCACCGGAAAATCGGCATCAAACTGCACGCGCGTGCGGGTTTCAAGGCCAGCGAGGGTCATCGAGAAGGAACCGGTCAGGGGCAGGCGCAGGCGCGCGTCGCGGTTGCCCCAGTATTTGATAAAAGCGATGTTCGGGTGGGCAATGGCGGTAGCAATCATAGGGACCTCTTTGGAATAATACGATTTTACCTTTTTTCATCCTCTGTGGGCGCGCGTTTTCCCGGGTAAAGGCAGCGCCGCGCTTCAGCTGCTGGCGCTACTCGGGCGGCTGGTATTCCCGTGGAAACCGGCGCTCATAAGTTTTCTAAAATGAAAGGGGATGAGGCAGGAGTTGTATGGTTTTTTATGTATGGTTTTTTATCCGAATCGCCGGGTTTTAAGGTATAATCTACCGGACGAACATAATCGAAACTTAATTGAAACCCAATGAAAGCGAGATAATGTGGGGGCATTTGGAAGCATTGACCTGAATAGCAAGAAACCCTATTACCTTCAAGTAAAGGAACTGATTCAAACGAGCATCGAGTGCGGCTCATTCAAGCCCGATGAGAAGCTGCCCAGCGAAACCGAGCTCTGCAGCGAGCTAAGAGTCAGCCGCACAGTCATCCGCCAGGCGCTGACCGAACTGGAGCAGCTCGGCCTGATCCGCAAGCGCAAAGGGAAGGGCTCGTTCGTCTCTGAGAGGAAGACTGTCCTGGCCGCTTCCCTCTTCCTGCCGGACTTTCTGTGGGATGATGATGGTGAAAGGGAAAAAATCAGCATCAAAATACTCACCAGGCAAACCACACCCGCCCCCGCGCGTGTCGCGCTGTGTCTGAATATGACCGAAGGCGAGCCGATCCTGCAGTTCCAGCGCATGTACTACCACGATAATGTGCCAATAATTCTGGTGCAAATCTACCTGCCGACGCGCATTGCCAGCCAGCTTTCGGATGAGGACTTGCTGCTGTCGATGCGGGACCTGGATAAGGTCCCGGCCGAAATTCGCTTTGACCATGCCGATCAGTACCTGGAAATTGCCTACGCGCTGAAAGACGAGGCAGAGCTGCTGCAAATCCCGATCGGAATGCCCTTAATCAAAGTTACCACCATCAGTTATAACGCAGCGAACACCCGGATTGGTGTCGATATTACTTTAATGCGCGCAGACCGGATCCGCCTGCGCGGCACCATCTTCAAACACAGCGGCCAGAACCGCCGCCAATCCGCGTAGCAGCGGCGGCAGCCTGCTGTTCAGGCCTTTTTCCCTGCATTCCGCCTTGTTCCGATGGGATAGGTTCGCTTCCGTGCCAATTGACACAAAGAATCAAGCGGATTATTCTTACCTTCGAAATGAGTTTTTTCAGTGCCTTCCATCTCAACGGGAGTAGAAATTAAGATGCCGCCCTCTATCGAACCCGCAAGCACGGAACCTGAGATGCTCCGCCCGGAGTTGGTGTTCGTCGGGCTGCAGGTTGGAAGCCGGGAAGAAGCGCTCTCGTTTCTGTCACGGCGCATGCTGGAGGCGGGGCTGGTCTCGCCCGGCTTTCCTGCGGCGCTTCTGGAGCGGGAGAAAGCCTTCCCCACCGGTCTGCAGTTCGCCGAGGCGGCGCTGGCTCTGCCGCACACCGAAACGCGTTACGTGCTCCAGCCCGCGTTGGCTGTGGCAGCGCTGGCAGAGCCAGTGGAATTCCTGGCAATGGGCGCGCCGGAGCAGAGCCTGCCCGTGCGGGTTATCTTCCTGCCCGCTGTCCTCCACCCGGATTGGCAGGTGCGTTGGCTCTCAAGGCTGGTCGCTCTTTTCCAGACCCCTGGTTTTTTGACCGGAATCATCCAATCCCCTAACCGGGATCGTCTCTATCAATCTCTGCGCGCAGCCTTTAGAAACGCTCCCCTCTAAACGCTGATTTTTGATAGGATTCAAAGAAAACTCACGGAGGTGAACGATGCCCCAAAAAGTTATTTTGGTCTCCTGCGGAACAGGCGTGGTAACGGCTGAAACAACCGCGCTGCGAATCCGTAAAATTGCCGCCGAGCGCAAATGGCAGGTGGAAGTCCGGGTGGTCGAATTCCGAAAGTTGGCGCAAGCTGCTGCCGGCGCGGATGTCATCGTGCAGATTGCTCCGCACGACAGCACCGATTACGGCATCCCCAAATTGAGTGGGCTGCCCTTCCTGACCGGCTTCGAGCTGGATAAAACCGTTCAAGAGCTGGAAGAAATCCTGAACCCGCCGGACAAACCCAAACCAGAGCCCACTGAAAACGGGCTATAATCAGCGTGGAGCACAGCAGTCGGGTTTTTATTGTCCGCCTGAGCCTTGCCCCGGCGGCAGTTGGTTGCCTGGAGATGATTGGATTCGTGCGCTCGACTCCTGATTCGGCTTGTGATTGGGAGCGCGGTCTACCCGCGGTGGAGATTGCACTCAAACTAAAAAGAGGAAAAAATGACCAAAAAGACCAGCGATAAAGCCTATGATAAAAGCGGAAGCTATGAGGGGTTCAGAGTCCAGACTCACTTCGACAAACGCGGGCGCCTGAAAGAAATTGGGGTGGAAAACGAAATGGCCGCGGCCGCCCCTGTCCCAGCCATCGCCGCGCTGATTGACCACACCCTGCTCAAGCCCGAATCCACTGCCGAGCAGATTTTACAGCTCTGCGAGGAAGCGACAAAGTACCACTTCGGCGCGGTGTGCGTGAATTCCTGCTGGGTGGGGCTGGCTGCCCAAAAGCTGGCCGGAACGCCGGTGAAAGTGGGGTCAACGATTGGCTTCCCCTGGGGCACTGCCTCCATCGCCGCGAAGGTCGCCGAGACCCGCCAGGCAATTGCCGACGGCGCGCGCGAGGTGGATATGGTGCTGGCCTATGGCAAACTGAAATCCTGCGATTATGCCGCGGCAGCCGAGGATATCCGCGAGGTGGTGCGCCTGGCGCACAAGCACGACGTGCTCGTCAAGGTCATTCTGGAGACCAGCATGCTAACCCAGGACGAAAAGATCATCGCGTGTTTGCTGGCCAAACAAGCCAGCGCGGATTTCGTCAAGACCTCCACCGGCTTCCAGGGCGGCGGCGCGACCGCTGAGGATATCGCCCTGATGCGCGCGGTGGTCGGGCCGGATTTGGGGGTGAAGGCTTCGGGCGGGGTGCGCAGCTACGCGGATGCGAAGAAGATGATTGCCGCCGGGGCGACGCGCATCGGCACCAGCGCCGGGATCAAGATTGTGCAGGAGGCCGCTGGGGAAGCTGCTGGAACGCGGGCCGGGGAGGGCGAATATTAGCCTGGGCGGGTGCCTTCCACTTGTTGAGAATTTAGGTGATTGAAGCGCGTTCCGATGGGAACGCGCTTATTTTCTGCCGCACTTGTGGCCGCTGCGCTGCGTCCCTCGCGGTGAGGAAATGATTCGTCATTGCGAACGAAGTGAAGCAATCTCCCACTTTGCCAGCTGTGAGAAAAATACCCTGAGTTCGCCGGGAAAGATCTTGTCTTTCTGAGACCCAGGCGAAGAACTAAATATCAAAAACCAGATCCTTCACTTGCGTTCAGGATGACAATCCTCAACACATTACTCGCTCGGTCAGTAGCGCGTCGAGAACAAAGACCGGCAGGGAGATCGCTTCGTTCCTCAAGGGGACGCGCGATTCGTCATTGCGATGGAGCGCCAGCGACTGAAGCAATCTCCCCCTATGCCAG
>DAONFX010000034.1:0-3499 GCA_035403825.1 Anaerolineaceae bacterium | reverse complement strand
CGATTCGTCATTGCGATGGAGCGCCAGCGACTGAAGCAATCTCCCCCTATGCCAGCAGGGAGATCGCTTCGTTCCTCAAGGGGACGCTCGATTCGTCATTGCGATGGAGCGCCAGCGACTGAAGCAATCTCCCCCTATGCCGGCTGGGAGACTGCTTCGTGCCTCGCGGTAACGCGTGTTGTCATTCTGGGACGCAGGCGAAGAATCCGTCCCTTCGGAAAACAAGATCCTTCGCAGGCTCAGGATGACAAATACGTATACAGGGTCAGGGTGACAGGCATTTGCTTTCACCTCGCTCGGCTAAGATGCCAGCACGGAGATCGCTTCGTTCCTCAAGGGGACGCTCGATTCGTCATTGCGATGGAGCGCCAGCGACTGAAGCAATCTCCCCCTATGCCGGCTGGGAGACTGCTTCGTGCCTCGCGTTGAGGAAATATTGTCAGTCTGGGCCGCAGGCGAAGATTCCGATCTTTACAGCCAGATCCTTCGCAGGCTCAGGATGACAAGCTTACAAGGATGGCAAACATTCACCCCCCCTTCACGCGTTACCGGCATGCACGCGAACGCAAAGGCTCAAGGATACGGGCTGCTCGCGGTCGGCTGCGCGGTGCCAAGCGGATACGGCCTGGCAGCCGGCGTTGCAGTCGGTTCCTGGTTTGGCAGCGGCGCGGGATGCGGGAACCACTCCGTGCTGACTCCGTCCGCTATCCACCAATTCATCGCGGACAGGCTGTAATCATAAAGGTAATCCACCCACGTTTCGCCGTTCGGCCCCTTGATTTCCAACCAGCAGATATCCACCGGGAAGAGCTTCTGCGCGTTGACATCCCTAATCAGGCGCTCAACCTGTGCCATAGGCAGCTCGCGGTTGAGTGTCGCAAGGTCAGGCTCGATCATCTGGATCATGAGGGTGTAAACAGGCACGCCGTCTTTTTGTTCCTTGATCAGTTCGAAGCGCTCCACCCGCGCAGAACCCGCCAGAAAAGCCTCGCGCAGGTAATCATTGGCTTCAGAAAGTTTCAGGCTGTACTGCTCAGGGCTGTCTTCAGCGTCGCTTGGGTAGAGGAAGTTTTGCTCCCAGCTGAGCTGCTGACCAGAGGGGTTCTGAATAAGCACGATGTAGCTGTTGAGCTGGAATTGCTCCCGGTTGAGCTGCGTGCAATGCCACTGCACCGCGTGCCGGCCCCGAAGGATATCCGCTTTGCGCTCCGGGCCGTCCTGCGAGCTGTATTCAAGGGTGATTTCCAGGGTTAGAGGTGACTGGTTCGCGACGCGCACGCTCTGCAAAGGCAGCCTTTCAGACTGCAGAGATTGGCTGAGCTGTTCCGCAAGCTGCTGACCCCGGTCTGCGTTCACGCGCCAGAAGACCAGCAAGGAGAGCAATGCTACAAGGAAGACCGATACTCCAAGCATCCAGATTTTTATATTTTTCATAGCCAATTTCTCCATTTAGTTTGAAAAAATAACATGAAGAAACTGCTGATATGTCAGCTCGCGATATGTCAGGTAGGTGGATTCATCCTCAATCGCTATTAAGTAAGGAAATTGTTCGAACCAATTCCCTTGGTCGAACAAGTAATAGTTATTACTTGAATCTCGATATGATGCGTTTTCAAATTGCGTGAATAATTCGATTCGATGGTCTTCATGAATCTCGGACATTACCTCAATAACTTCGGGAGTATACACAATTTCTCGACACCCAATACCTAGGTTATTGATATATGCACACCAAACATCATCTCCTACATTAATGATATTGTATTCGACCTTTGTGCCCCAATCCTGATTACCTTGATGGTAAATCTCGCAATTGGTAATAGGTGAGTGGTATTCCACGTATTTCTGAGGGAGTTGAAAGCTCGCATAGTATCGCCAGCCAGCTTGAATCCAATATGGCAATGGAAGTGATATCCAATTTGATTGACCATTATTGAAAACATTAATTGGGTAACCGGGCGTGTAGATATCGACCTTTCCACCATATGCTATGTAATAGGAATTTCCAATGTAAAAAGCTGATGATGCTGTTGATTGGGGTAATAAGAGAATAACGAACAAAATCGTACATGAAGTCCAATTTTCATAATATCCCTCCTAAATTTTTTTCTCTAATAGTAGTGTACAACATATCCATCCAAAAACCAAGGAAAATGAAGAAATATAAAAAGGTAAAGGATGCTTTCTCCGAACGTTATAGAATTTACCAGGAACGGGAATTGAGTTTAAGAGGCTAATTGTGCTTATAGCTTATGGTATGCAGGTTGGGTTACCCTCCGGACAATCATTCACTACTTCTTGCATGGTATCGTTCCATCCAAGCTACCACTACCCGGTCTGAAGGCTGGCAAGCACATAGATCCTTCTAAGGCTCAGGACGACCATCTGCCTCACCCCAACAAAAGAGCGGAGCCGCGCGCGGCTCCGCTTCCTCACATCCAAACACACACTACCCCTTGGCGGGCATGCTGCGGCTGGCAAGCACATTAATGCCGGTGCCCAGCACATTCTCCAGCACGACCGACTTCATCACCACAGGTGCCTCGACCTCCACCTTGCGAATCTCCGCCAATACCTGCGGGATCATCGGCTTGGGCACAGGCCTTTCGGTGTAAACCGGCAGCAGCGGGTGGAATCCATTGTGAATTTTCACCGTCGTCGCCACCATGCGGCGGGGGTCCGAGGTTTCGGCATTGGCGTAATCCAGGCCCTTCTTGCAGGAATTGCCAGTCACTCCCAACACTTCCCCGTTTTCCATCAATACGGTCAGACTGCAGCCCTGCGGACAGGCGGTGCAAATGAAATTAACTTCTTCAGCCATTTTTCCTCCTAACGCGGGTTGATATCAATGGTCAGCTTGCTGGATTTGGCAACGTCCGCGTAGTTCTTGGTCTTCAGGACGATGGTCACCATCTCACCCGGGCGGACGTAACGCTCCGCTTTGCGCGTGATCAGGTTCTCGCCGTCATGCACCTCCACCCACACCGGCTGTTCAATCGGGCGGGTAACGCGCATCTGCAGGCGGATATCTTCCTTTTCCAGCGTGCTCTTATCCAGCTTATGCGGTACAACATAGCGCACATTCTTGCCGGCGACAAGCGGCGTGTAGCGGGCTTCGGCGTTGCGCAGCGCGATGGCGTACTTCGCCGCGCTCTTGCCAGCCGAGAAGCCGGCCTCGGACACCCAGTCCACCAAGTCGTAAACGTGCACCACGTTGCCGGCCGCGAAGATGCCGGGCACATTGGTTTGAAAGGTCTCATCCACGTACGGCCCGCTGGTAATCGGGTCCAGTTTAACACCGGCCTTGCGTGAAAGCTCGTTTTCCGGAATGAGGCCTACCGAAAGCAGCAGGGTGTCGCAGGGGATAACTTCCTCCGTGCCGGGCACGAAGTTCCATTTTTCGTCCACCTGCACCGCCTCAATCGCTTCCACACGGTTCTTGCCCAGAATGCGCTTGATGGTGTGGTTAAGTTGCAAGGGGATGTCATAGTCCTGCAGG
>DAONFX010000033.1:0-19953 GCA_035403825.1 Anaerolineaceae bacterium | reverse complement strand
TGCAGCTCTGAGGAGTGCACTCAGCAGAAAGGTAGGCAATAGCACCGTCCTTATCGTGACCCAACGCGTCGCAACAGCCAAAAATTCCGACCAAATTCTGGTTTTGGATAACGGCAGGCTGATTGGTCAGGGCACGCACCAGGAATTGCTAAAAACCTGCCAGACCTATCAGGAAATTGCCAGCTCGCAGCTCAGCAAGGAGGAATTGGCATGAACAGCAATCCACAATCTGAAAACAAGCCAACGTCGGAAAGCCCCACCAACCAAGCTCCCATAAGGCGTACTCCCCAACCCTCCATCCGCCGCGGCAGTGGACCTGGCGCGCTCATGCCCGGTGAAAAAGCACGCAATTTTAAAGGCAGCATGAAGCAGCTGCTCAGTTATCTTGGCAAGTACAAATGGACGATCCTGCTGGTGATGGTCATCACGTCCGTTTCAGTGGTGTTTACCATCTTTGGACCTAAGATTCTTGGGCAGGCAACAACCGCGCTGTATGAAGGCGTCACCCGTATGATTGCGGGGGATCCGCGCGGTATAGACTTCGCGGAAATCAGCCAATTCCTTCTGCGCGTGCTCGCGCTTTATCTCGGCTCCGCGATGTTGGACCTTGTCCAGGGCTTCCTGATGACCTCCATCTCCGCAGATATCACCTACCGCTTCCGCCGCGAGATAGCCGAAAAGATTAACCGTTTGCCGTTGAGTTTCTTCGACCACATCACCCACGGTGAGGTCCTCTCGCGTGTGACCAACGACGTGGATACCATCAGTCAGACCCTGAACCAAAGCCTCTCCCAGATGATTACCTCTCTGGTCAGCGTCGTTGGTATCCTGATTATGATGCTGACAATCAACATCCAGATGACCTTGATTGCGCTTACCATTGTGCCGCTTTCGCTGGTGCTGATCCGCAATGTGGTCAAGCATTCCCAGGGCTATTTCCGCGCCCAACAGGAATACCTCGGCCACATCAACGGACATATCGAGGAAATGTACGGCGGGCATATCGTCATAAAAGCCTTTAATGGCGAGGATGAAAGCATCGCCAAAATGAAAGACCTGAACGAGACGCTTTACGACAGCGCCTGGAAAGCCCAGCTGCATTCAGCCTTCATCATGCCGACGATGCGCTTCATCGGCAACCTGGGTTACGTGGCGGTCTCCATCGTGGGCGGCTATCTGGTCATTCGTAAGGAATTGACTCTCGGCAACATTCAGGCTTTCATCCAGTACATGCGCAGTTTCCAGCAGCCGCTGATGAATATCGCCAACATCTCCAACGTCCTGCAGCAAACCGCCGCGGCGGCAGAACGCGTGTTTGAATTCCTGAACGAAGCGGAGGAAATTCCCGACCCCGCTGAGCCTGTTCTATTAGGGGAAGTAAAAGGCGAGGTGGAATTCAGGAATGTACATTTTGGCTATGAGCCGAACCAGATTATCATCAAAGACTTCTCGGTCAAGGTGGAACCCGGCCAGCAAATCGCCATCGTCGGCCCCACCGGCGCGGGGAAAACCACGCTGGTGAAGCTGCTGATGCGCTTCTACGAACTGAACAGCGGTCAAATCCTCGTCGACGGCGTGGATATCACCCGACTGAAACGCGCTGACCTGCGCGATATCTTTGGCATGGTGCTGCAGGATACCTGGCTGTACAACGGCACAATCTGCGAGAACATTCGCTACGGCAGACAGGACGCCAGCGATGAGGAGGTGGTGCATGCCGCGGATACCGCGTACGCCGACCACTTCATCCGCACGCTGCCCGGTGGGTATAACATGCTGCTGAACGAGGACGCCACCAATATCTCCTCAGGACAGAAACAGCTGCTTACCATCGCCCGCGCTGTGCTCTCCGACCCCAGGATTCTCATTCTGGACGAAGCCACCAGCTCGGTGGACACCCGTACGGAGGTCTTGATTCAAAAAGCGATGAACAAACTCATGCAGGGGCGCACCAGCTTCATCATCGCGCACCGGCTCTCCACCATTCGCAACGCGGACCGAATTCTGGTGATCAGGGATGGCGACATCGTCGAGCAAGGCAAACACGAGGAATTACTGGCGCAAAACGGCTTCTATGCCGAGCTGTACAACAGCCAGTTCGCCCTGCAAACGAACTACTGAGCCGAATAATACTTTGCTCTCGAAAGCGGGGTTTGCGCGAAAACGGCAGACCCCGCTTTTTTCAAGTAGAATTAGCGCATGATCATCACGCTTACTCCTAACCCAAGTGTTGATCGCACCCTCAAAATCGCCCGACTGCGCTTCAACGAAAACCTGCGCACGCACGACGCGCGTGTGGACTGGGGCGGAAAAGGTTTCAACGTCTCCCGCGCGCTGCGCATTCTGGACCAGGAAACGCTCGCCCTGGCATGGGTCGGCGGCGGCACGGGCAAAATGCTGGAAGACGGACTGCAGGATTTGGGTATCCGCACAGATTTCGTATGGGTGTCGGAAGACACTCGCACCAACACACTGGCGCAGGAAGACGCGGGGGAATGGTATATTCGCCTGATTGAGCCGGGGCCGCACATCCCGGAGGATGCCATCCAGGCGCTGCTCGAGAAAGCGGACGCGTACGCAAACGCGAACGACATTTGGGTCGCCTCGGGCAGCCTGCCGCAAGACGTTCCGGAGGATTTTTACGCCCGCCTGATTCGTTTGTTGAAAGCCAAAGGCGTGCGCATGTTCTTCGACACGAACGACGAGCCGCTCAGAATCGGCTTGAGCGAGGCGCCTTTTCTGGTCAAACCCGACCTGGCGGAAGTCGCCAGCATCACCGGAATTGACGTGACAAATTATGAGGAGGCCAAACGCGCCGCATTGCCCTTCCTGCGCATGGGCGTGCAGCACGTGGCCATCACAATCGGGAACCTGGGAGTTTTGTTAGCCTCCCAAAACCTGATATTGCTGGCCTCCCCGCCCAAGATGGCGGCGCGCAACGTGACCGGCGCGGGAGACGCGGTGATGGCGGGCCTGGCTTACGGTTTTTCGCAGAATATGCCGCTCAATGAAACGGCGCGCTGGGCTGCCGCCTTTGGCGCGGTAGTCATATCGAAAGAGCTGCTGGCTTCGGTTTCGCTTGAGGAGCTGCGCGAGATGCTGCCGCGCGTGGAAGTGCGCACGGTTAATGTGATGTAAGCGGCACTATTTCCACTCCCGGTCAATCCAAAACAGAATTGTATAACGCTGATGGTCTGGCCATACCGCTGATAGTTTAGCCATCAGCCCCGCTGCCTTTCGGCGGCGCTGCTGGGCGGCGTCAGCTTTAAGGGCGGCGAGGGTACCATCTTCGGATTGATGGTCGGCATCTTGATTATCGGCGTGCTGAACAACGCCATGCAGCTGGCTAACTTTCCGGACTTTTCCCAGACGGTGGTCAAGGGTGCCGTGCTTCTGATTGCGGTAGCCTTTGATGTCTATCAGAAAAATCGCAAAGCCAAAGTTGCTGTCGCGAGTTCAGCTTCATAAATCGCCCGAATTGCAGCTTTCGCGCGGCTAATATATGGGACCTCACGATTGTGGGGTCCTTTTTTGCCTTTCTAGGACATAGCACTGGGGGCTGAGGCTGCCCGTCCGCAGGAAAAGTATCCAAGTTCCGCCCTTGACAGAATCATCGGAAAGGCGATAATTATATTCATTATTATGAATACGATTGAAAAACAAGAAAGGACTCTCAGGGAATACGCGCGACAAGCCGAGCTGCTGAAAGCGCTTGGTCATCCCGCGCGCCTGGCGATCCTCGACCTACTGCGCGATGGCCCGCACTGCGTCTGCCATCTCGAAGCGCACCTGGGTTTGCGCCAGGCTTATATTTCCCAGCAGCTGGCTGTGCTGCGCGCGGCGGGGCTGGTGGATATCAACCGGGAGGGTTGGAATGTCTATTATGCCATTTCAGAGCCCGCGGTTTTCGCGCTTCTGGATGCAGCGCAAGGGCGGGTTGGAGGCGCCAATATGGTGGAACCCGGCACCGGGATCAACTGCCCCTGCCCAAAGTGCTCCAGTGAACACCGCCAAACCCTGCAAGCTATACCTGTGAAGGAGAAAAATGCTGAAAATTAAGATTCTTGGACCCGGCTGCCGCAATTGTCAAAACCTTGAAGCCCTCGCGCGCCGTGTGGCGCAGGAAAACGATATCGAGGCTGAGTTCGAACACGTCACCGAGCGGGCGGAGATCTTGTCTTACCATATCCTCGCGACGCCCGGTCTGGTCGTGAACGGCAAAGTCGTTTCCGCTGGCCGCATCCCCTCGGATGAAGAAGTTGCGTCCTGGTTAAAAGCTGCCTGATGGACCGCTTTTCTTGCTCCGAGCTGCCGGCGCCCAGGCTGCATTTCTGCTTTCTATACCTACGCGCAGATTGGACTCCGGACCATGCCTGAGGTTTTCGTGTTTACGATAGATAAATTCAGCTTCCGGGTCCCCACGGACCGCCTGTACAGCGCTGAAGGCTTGTGGGCGTTGGCGAAGGATGGGATTATCCGCACAGGTCTCTCGGATTACTTCCAGCAGCGCAGCGGGGATGTTGCCTTTGTGGACGTACAGCCAGGCGGAAAGCGGGTCCGGAGGGGGGAGCTGTTGGTCAGCATCGAAACCATTAAAATCACATCCGATTTGCACAGCCCGTTGGCCGGACGAATTGCCAGCGTTAACCCTGCCATGCAGCGGAGCCCGGAGGATATCAACCGCGACCCTTATGGTGAGGGCTGGGTCTGCGAACTGGAACCGGAAGATTGGGAGGAAGCCCGCCTCAGCCTGATGACGCCCCAAGCCTACTTCGCGTACATTCAACAGGATGCAGCCCAGGAGTTGGAGTAAGATGCCCGCGAAAAAGAAGCTCATTCTCCTGCCTTGCAGCGGCGTTGGCAAACCCTTCGGGACCATCACCCGCGAAGCCGCCTATCAGGTAGCGCAGGAAGACCGGCCGGAATGCACCCAAATCGTGCCTCTCTCGCTGCTCGTCATGGGGGACGCTGACGCGAAAGCCCTGCTGATGGACGCGGAAATCATCAGTCTGGACGGCTGCGCGCTTGCTTGCGCTTCCAAAATGGCGGCGGAATCCGGCGCGCAAGTCTGCGCGGCTTTCAACGCGATGGACGTTTACCGCGCGAAACGCCAGTACAAACCGCAAGGCATTTCCTCCCTGAACGAGGCCGGGCAACAATTGGCCCGGCTGCTGGCGGAGCAAGTGGATGCAGCGGTGGATAAACTGACCGAAGAAGGGACGCAGGATGCCAGAGCTTAAGCAGAACAAAGTCGGCATCGTGTCCTGTTCGGGCGAAGAACTGGCAGAAGGCACAGTCTCCCGCCTGGCTGCCTTAAAAGTATTGGAGGAGCTGCGCCCGGGCGAAACCGTCACGATTTGCTTGCCGCTCTTTTTGGCTGGCGGTGAAGGCGACCGCGCCTTCGCCAGGTTCTACCCGACCATCGCGATTGACGGCTGCGAAAAGCGCTGCGCCTTCAGGGCAACGGAAATGTTCTCCAACACCCCTGTGATGGGCATTGTCATCAGCGGGCTCACCCGGGAGCAAGGCCTGGAAAGGCCCCAGGGCTGCCGGAAGTTGGATGAGACCGGTAAAAAGCTGGTCGAAATCGCTTCTATCCAGGCAGCTGAAAAAGTAGATGAATTGCTTGGCAGACGCTGGAGCCGACGGGAGGGCGTGCTTGAGCCGCGGGAGGAAGACAGCGCTCAAAGCCCGAAGAGCGCGCCAGGAACCGAGCCCGGGCAAACAACGTGCTCCTGCGGTTCCGGGATTCCTGTCCTGAAGCTGAAAGTTAACGCGCGCGAAGTGGAATTTCTGGCGCTGCCGTCGATTTTCCAAAACTTTCTGGAGAACGGCCAACCACCTTCCCCGCAAACGCTTAGCGCGCTGATGGAGAGTGTAAAGCTCTACACACCCATATCTTCGGATATTGAAGAAGCGGCGCGAGCAGCCGTCGCAAAAGCCTACAAGGCATACTGGGATACCTGGCAGGAGCGCCGTGGCTGAAACCGCCATTTACACCACAGATGTCAGCTGGAAAGGCGGGCATATGGGACATCTTTCGCTCGGCAACGGCCCTGAGATGGATTTTTCCGCGCCGCCAGACGCGCAAGGCCGCGCCGGCGTGCTCACCCCTGAAGACGCTTTCGTCGCGGCTGCCAATACCTGCGTGATGTTGATGTTCATTTGGGCTGCCGAGCGTTTCAAGCTCAAGCTGCTCTCCTATGACTGCCGGGTGGAAGGCACCAAGCGCGTTGAAATTGACCGCACCGAGATGTTTACCCATCTGCGGTACTGGCCGCTTATCCGGATTTCTGCCGCGGGCGAACCGCACGAGATCGTACGCGCGCGCGCGGAACGTGCCTTGAACGCCGCTCAAAAATACAGCCTGGTCGCCAATTCGGTAAAGTCAGAGATTATCATTGAGCCGGTTATCGAGATACTCGAGTAAGAGCTCGGACGGCGGGGATTGTTTTTCCTGTCAGCCCTTCAGAATTCCGGGAATTTGCGCGGGAATTGGCTTTATGCCTCCAAGGCAAGCCGACCATTCGCGCCAACCCGATAACGAAAGCCTCAGGCAGATGCAGGCTCGCGGAAAGCTTCCGGAAACCAGACGCTTCCATTCAGCGCCATCAAGGCAAGCAAGCGTAACGTCGAGCCAAGCCCGTCGCCAAAGTTTGCCTCTGTCTGACTGAGCGCCGTCCAATATTCCCGCGCTAAGTCTGCACTACCCGCGCTTCCAGCCGCAGCCGCATAGCAGGCCAACAGGCTCAGCGGGCTGAAGCCTTCCGACGGCGCGCTCACCGCGGGCGTTTCTTCTTTCAGCTTTTCCAGCCTGGCGAGCAAATCAATCCCCGCTGAGAAAGCGTTTGCAGGTGTACCATGTTTTCGGGCTTCGGGAAGCAGCCCATACGCCAACGCCAGCAGCGCCAGCCTGGCTTCTTCATCCGCCACAGCAGTTTGCGCACCGCCAGTGGCGACTGGGTCGGCGGTCTCTTGAGCGGGAAGAGCGTCCAAGTTAGCAGCCTTGAGCCAATCAGCGTTTCCGCTCGTGCGTTGGAATAAGCGGGCGAAACCCGGACTGATAAGCTTCGATTGCGGCATATCCCTCATTCCGCCTTGCAGCCGCGCCAACAGGGCATCCAACCTGAGCCTGGCCAGTTGAGTGTAATCAAAGCGGGAAGAGCGCGCCCATTGGGCTGCCCCACAAAGCAGCGCGAATGCCAGCCAGGCTTCGGCTTGCGGGTCGGCGTCCAGGCGCGCGCCGGGTACCACGTCCGGCATTACCTGCCAGCTCATCAGGTCAGGGTTGTTGGCCGCGGGGCGGCTGAGGCAAAACGCGAGCAGGGCGTCGAACCGCGTTTGAGCCAGGGGGTCCGCGCCCGCTTGCAGCGCGCAAACCAGCAGGCCCGCAGCCTGAGCCAGGCTGGTGGCGGTCAGTTGGTAGCGCAGCCAGTGCTTGGCGACGCCCGTGCGCACAAACGCGCGCCCGGGCTCAGGATCGGGCAGAAAAAAGCTATTCAGCCAGCGCGCGTGCTCCGCCGGGATGAGCGCGTCTGCCTCCACCTGCATTTGGACGGCAAGCCCGGCGCCCGGCTCAGCAGCCCGCTTGGATGGGTATGGGAACGCCGGCGGAGAGCTCTCGCTGCTGACAAGCTGCGTGCGTCGCTGGCGGATGCGGTTGATCAACACAAAGGTGAAGACCCCCAGCAGAATCAGCAGGGCGGTTCCCAAGATGAGCTGCAAATTCAGCAAAAGCTCAGTTTTCACCCGTGCTCACCTGAGGAAGAATTCCCTTGCTCTCCAGCTGGCTTGTCCTTCTTTGGGTTGCGCTGGTCTTTGCGTTGGTCCCGGACGCGGTAATCCCGTCCGCTTTGGTTGCGATTGCCCGTTTTGGAAGAGCCGGTTTTTCCGCCGCGTTTGTAGCCGCCCTCGCGCGGTTTGCTTGTGGCAGAGGAACTCTCGCGCGGTTTCCAGTCCTTGCGCTCGCGGTAGGGTCTCTCCCCGCCCTCTCTCTGGGTTCGGGTATCGGCAGAGCCCTCGCGCGGCTTCCAGTCCTTGCGCTCGCGGTAGGGTTTCTCCCCGCCCTCGCGCGGTTTGCTTGTGGCAGAGGAACTCTCGCGCGATTTCCAATCCTTGCGCTCGCGGTAGGGTTTCTCCCCACCCTCGCGCGGGGTTCGCGTGTCGGCAGAGCCCTCGCGCGGTTTCCAGTCTTTGCGCTCGCGGTAGGGTTTCTCCCCACCCTCTCTCTGGGTTCGGGTATCAGCAGAGCCTTCGCGCGATTTCCAGTCCTTGCGCTCGCGGTAGGGTCTCTCCCCGCCCTCGCGCGGTTTGCTTGTGGCAGAGGAACTCTCGCGCGATTTCCAATCCTTGCGCTCGCGGTAGGGTTTCTCCCCACCCTCGCGCGGGGTTCGCGTGTCGGCAGAGCCCTCGCGCGGTTTCCAGTCTTTGCGCTCGCGGTAGGGTCTCTCCCCGCCCTCGCGCGGGGTTCGCGTGTCGGCAGAGCCTTCGCGCGGTTTCCAATCCTTGCGCTCGCGGTAGGGTCTCTCCCCGCCCTCGCGCGCAGGTCTGCCAGAATCAGAATGCCGCGGCTTCCATTCCGAACGCTCAGGTTCAGCGCGCTCAGCTCTGCGGTCTACCCAGCCTTCCGGGGCCTGGTTATGCAGGAAGCTGCCAAAATCATCGCGAACCACCCTCACAACCGGCGCGTCTTCCCGGCTGCTGTTGGAGGGTTCCTCCCGAACGAATGGCACGCGCTGCGTATCCGGCCCGGGCCTGACCGGGCTCGGCTTCTCCACCTGCCCGCTCTCAGGGCGCGCATTTGTGCGCGGCGCGGGCTTTTCCGTCTCCTCGGCTGCTCTGCCTTTCTTGCCCCAACCGGTGATAGCGGCTTTCTGGCGCATTTTTCCGGTCTGGCTCTTCTCCACAAACAAAGGTGCGCCTGTAAACGGATCTTTCTCGGTGTAATACATAACGCTGGAATAAGTGGACGGGGTCGGGGTGAAGATCTGCACCTGTTCCGGCAGCACGCCCAGTTTTTCGCTGGCAAACTTGCGCAAAGCGACCATGTCGCTGTCAGTGCAGCCGGGGTGCGCGGCAATGATGTAGTAAGTCAGGTATTGCTCTTTGCCCACGCGCTCGCTGATGGCATCAAAACGCTGTTTGAACGTCAACAGGCTGTCAGTGCCAGGTTTGCGCATGTATTTCAACACCGAGGGCTGCGAATGCTCCGGCGCAAGCTTTAGTTGCCCGGAAACGTGGTGCCCAACCAATTCTTCCATGTAGCTGGCGCCGTGTTCCTCGTCAGCCATCACCAGGTCGTGCCTGATCCCGGAGCCGACGAACACCTTGTGAATCCCTTCCACCTGGCGCACGGCTTTCAGCAAACCGGTATGCGGGGCATGCGTCAGACCGAGCAGCGGGCAAACCTCGGGGTAGATGCAGCTTTTGTCCGGGCATGCGCCGCGGCGGGCTTTCACACGGCACTCGAAGCCGTACATGTTCGCCGTCGGACCGGAAAGGTCGTGGATGATGCCGTGAAAACCCGGCCTGTCCTTCATCGCGCGCGCTTCCGCCAGGATGCTCGCCTTGGAGCGCCAGGCCACGCGCCGGCCTTCGTGCACGGCAATCGCGCAGAAGTTGCATTCGCCGTAGCAGCCGCGGTGCGTGGGGATGGAAAAGCGAATGGTTTCAAGCGCGCGCACCTCGCCCTGCGCCGCGTAATACGGGTGCACGGCGTGTTCGAAAGGCAGCGCGTAAACCGCGTCCATTTCCTCGGTAGTCAGGGTTGGCGCGGGCGGGTTTTGCACCACGTATCGGTCGCCGTAGCGCTGCGCCAGACCCCTGGCGCTGATAGGGTCGTTATTGACGTAAAAAGCATGAAACATCTCAATGAAGCGGTCTTTATCGGCGCAGACCTCTTCGAAAGACGGCAGCTCCAGGTAATCCGCGGGCATTTCCGCGCTGGCGTACACCAGCCCGCGCAAGCCGCGCGGGTCTAAACCGTCGCGGAGCGCTTCCGCCAAGGCCAAAACAGACAGATCCGCCATGCCGTAGAGCAGATAATCGGCTTTGGCGTCCAGGAGCACCGAACGGCGCAAGGCATCAGACCAAAAATCGTAGTGCGCGACGCGCCGCAAAGAGGCTTCCACGCCGCCCAGCACAATCGGAACAGTGTTCTTAAAATGCTGGCGGATGAGATTGGCATACACAATCGTCGCGCGGTCCGGGCGGCGGTTATTCAGGCCGCCGGGGGTATGGTCGTCCGTGCGGCGGGGTTTGCCCAGCGCTGTGGTATTGGCGACCAGCGAATCAACCGCCCCCGCGCTGACGCCCCAAAACAGGCGCGGTTCTCCCAGGCGGGTAATATCCGCCGCGCTTTTCACGTCCGGCTGGGCGATAATCCCGACGCGATAACCGCTGCGTATCAACTGCTGACCAATCAGTGCCGTGCCGGAAAACGGACTGTCGATATAGGTATCTCCGCTGACAAGGATGACGTCGAGCTCCGTCCAGTTCAGTGTCTTAAGTTCTTCGGGTGTGGTTGGGATAAACATGCTGTAATCATAACCGAAAATCGCTCAGCCTGGCGCGGTTGTCGAGATGGACGCAGGGAGCCGGCTGGCTCCCTGCGCAAGTGGGGGAATGATCAGGCAGGTGCGGCGGGCCCGCAGCCTCAGGGAATGATCCGCATCGAGGCAATCATTGCATCCAGGACGGTCAATGTGGGCGTGAATCGTTCGGGAGCTTCCGCGTTGAGCATCGCGCTGGTTTCCTGCAGATAGGTGCTGAAGCTGTTGATGAACGCCTCATAATCCGCGGGGTCTTCCGCGTGCATGGGCAGCGCGGCGCTGTTGATGGGCAAAACCATGCTGATAAAGTAGGCATGGTCGGCGCTTAGCCCCTGGTATGTAAAGAAAATGTTGTAATTATCTACCGGGTAAAACGCTTGAGCGTACATCGAAAGGAAGCGAATGCCTGATCCGGACTTGAAATCCACAAACTTCGCCTGCGCGTTAAAAATCTGCCCGGCATTCCAGAATGGAATAAATGGCAGACCGGCATCATATGGGATGGTTTGTGGGCGGTTCACCAACAAATAGTTGAGCTCTTCAAACGTATCGGTCGCTGGCTGGCTGATTTCCATATAATCCGCAACGGGATATACCCCGATTTCGGGAGAGTGGAAGGCATCCGGAATGATGTAGCCGTCAAAAGTGATGCTAAGATATTCCGGTTGGATAGCTCCTGGGAAAGCCTCATCCCCCTCCAGCGCCGCCGGGACGATTGTATGGTTCACATCCAGAGCCAGGTAGTCGGGCATATCAAACTGAAAATTTCCGAAAGTATAGCGGGTGGTGCCCGGGGCGGGCGTGTCTGGCTCCAGGGTAGGAGGCAGGGCGGGTTCCGTGGCAGCAGGCGCCGGAGCCTCCGTCGGAGCTGGAGCAAGCGCGGTCTGGGTAGCGCTTATTCCGACCTGGGTCTGCGCGAGCTGTAGGGCGGCGGTAGCAGCATCATCCGGCACGGCAGTGGACGAAAATGGAAGCTTGCAGGCAGCGGCACAAAGAACGAGCAGCGCGATACTTGCTAAAATCCAGGTGCTTTTTGATTTTTTCATCTCTCCTCCAATGTAAAAACCAATGGGACTTAAGTATTATACAGGATTTGAACGGCAAATAAAGCAGCGCGGAGTTTTCCGCGCTGCTATTTCGCTGAATACATTCCAGTTGGTTAAGGCATCGTTTCTGAATAGATACAAAGAAACGGGGAGCCCTCCACCAAAAAGCCCTTGCCTTCGGTGAAATTCTGCAGCGGATACTCCGCCAGGTCATCCGCGCGGTCGCGATACAGCTTGCTGGCAGCCGACCGGGAAGCATGCCACGATGCCCAGAAAGTCGCATCCGCGCGGTCCTGCTCGAAGCGCGCCGCCCGGCAGGAAAGCGCCAATCCAAGCGCTTCTTTCAGCTGCGGGCTCAGCGTGGGGTCGTCCAGGGCGGCAAAGAGCTCCGGAGCGGCGTCTTCCGAAAGCCCGCCGCCTGCCAGGTAGGCCAGGTCCAGCTCGTTGCCGGCTTGGGCGTGCTGAACGTTCTGCCTGGCGATAGTGCGGTCCACATTCAGGAAAGCCAGCGTCAATCCGAATGCCAACAAGACCAGCAGCAGGCTGACCGCCAGGCGCTTATACGTGCGGGTAATCTCCATCACAATGGAAAGCGCCAGCACCAAACCCAGAAAAACCATGAAGACGTGCGCCGTCAGGCGAGCCTGTGTAAAGCCGTAAGCGGCCTCGTACAAGCTGAGACGCTGAAATGCGGAAAGCAAAATGACACCGGTTTGCATCAAGAGCAGGCTTGCGAGGATGGAAAAGAGCAGCTTTCGCCCGCGGCTTTCGCGGCGCGTGAGAGAAGCCAGCCCATAATGCACCAGCAGCGTGATGATTGCCGCAACCACCAGCTCAAAGAAGCCGCGCCGGGCATATTCCGCGTACGTGAAGCCCTCCAGGTTGATATTTTGCTCGCCCGCAAAGAAATATTTGACCTGTACCAGGACAAAGGCCGCGAAGAGCAGATTTAAGGCTGTCAGAATGATTGCGCTCTCGGTCATCCCCAGGAAAGGTTTCACCAACGGCTGGTCTGGTTCCAGCGCCAGCTTTTCGCCGGTCTTCGTCAGCGCGTGCCACACCAGTCCGAACAACGCGTAGCTGAGGCCCAGCACGAACAAGAGCCGGAAAATAAATTCTTCGGGCTTCTCAATCTTGACCCAGTCCAGCAGGGCGGAAATGCGGCTGGAAAAAACCGCGTCGGCGGAGGCGAGCAAAAGCCCCAGCAGGGCAACCAGGGGCAGCGCGATGAGGATACCTCGCAGCACTGCGCCTGAGCGCTGTTTTCTGCTGCCTGAATCCGCGCCATCACCAGCCCGGGTTCGCTGCGCGGTCTGCATCAAACCCGCGGGCAGACCGACGAATACCGACCCCACCAGCCGCAGACCCTGCACGGCGTACTCCCGCAGGCGGTAGGCAAAACCCTGCCCGTTCAGCAGGCTGACGGCCAAAAGGATCGTGCCCAGGATGGAAAAAAGCACCAGGGCCATCAGGGTAAAAGTTTCCGAGCGGAACATGGTGAGCGCAGCCGCAGCGCTAACAGGCAGCGCCAGAAGCACGCTTGTGAGAGGGATGCGTTTGTGCTCCAGCGCGGCGGCGATGAACACAACCGCCAGCAGGCCGTTTACAAAGATGGCCCACTGCGCGCCCGGCTCGCGGTAAAACAGGATGCGGTCCACCAGCAGCGCCAGGCAAAAGACCAGCAGCAATATCCAGCCGGGTTTGCGCAGGATGACCGGGCTTTCCTTGCCCGCGTCCGCGTTTGCGGGCTGCTTCGCTTCCGGGGCGGGCCCGGAAGCTTCGTTCCCGAGGGATTCCTTGTTATCTGTAAGAGAAGATTGCATAAAGTGCTCCTTGTCTTGCGTGAGATTTACCACAGATTATAAAAAAGGCATTATTCCAAAGACCTGCATCCACTCTCACGGGTTTTCAATTGCTCTCAAAGTGTATCAGAAATGGCTGAGAAGCCGCAGCGCATCAAGGGGTTTTCCAAAGAATGAGCCCTGATTTGCGGGCTTGCCTGTCCATTGCGGGCTCGCCCTTCCAAATCACGCACGAACTCCAGCAGCAGGCAGGCTTGCCAGCAGACTATGCGCCGCAAGCCCGGCCAAGACATGCTATACTAGAGAATATTCTATCCAGGAAAGGACAAATTATGGAAAAAGTTATCATCGCCACAGATTCAAGCGCGTATCTTCCCCAGGAATACGCAGATAAGTACAGCATTCCGATCATTTCGCTGACGTTAAGCTGGGACGGACAAAGCTTCCGGGACGGCGTCGACATCAAAGCCACCGAGTTTTATACACGCATGCTCAAATCCAAAACCCTTCCAACCACCAGCCAGGTCACAGTCCAGCAATTCGTGGACTTCTTCACGCCTATGCTGGAGGCCGGCCAAAAAGTGCTCTATGCCGGCATATCGGAGGGCATTTCCGCCTCGTATAACTCCGCTATCCTCGCCAAAAATGAGTTAGGCAACCCGAAAGACTTGGAAATCGTTGAAACCGGACTGGTGTCCAGCGCGCTTTCTTTCCTGGTGCTCAGCCTGGCGCGCGCTTCCGAAGAAGGCGCCAGTCTGGAAGAATTGGTGGAGCAGGTGCCGGTCATCCAGCCCAAAATAGGCGTGTACTTTACCGTTGACACGCTGGAATACCTGCACAGAGGCGGCCGCATTAACACCGCTGCGCGCTTTATGGGCACCACGCTGAACCTCAAACCGCTGCTTGAAATCCGCGGCGGCAAAATTGAGGCGGTGGAAAACGTCATCTCTCGCAAGAAAGCGATTACCCGCATGCTCGAGTTGGTGAAAAAACGCGTTGGGGACGCCACCCCGGTGCGCATCAGCCCCTTCCACGCGCTGTGCGAAGACGAATGCCTGGCAATGGAAGCCCGGGCGATTGAACTTTTGCACCCGGTGGAAGTCATCCGCTCCGAAGTCAGCCCCGTGATTGGCACGCATGTCGGCCCCGGCACGCTCGCCCTGGCATGGATGGCCGGCTAAGCCAGCCGTAAACCAAACGGAAAGAGCCGGTCGCACCCGACCGGCTCTTGAATTTACCGCCCTGCCAGTTTCAGCGGGGGTCAGCCAGACGCCCCATAAAGAGAATCGTGTTGGTCTGGATATCCCGGATAAAGAACAGGAAGGGATGGTCAAAGCTGATTTCGTAGCTTTCCGCCGGCATGGAGGTCATCCCGACCACAACGGTAGTCGCCGCGGCAGCTTCCGTGCCTTCTTCATTCACGTCCACGTAAGCTTTGTGCAGCAGGTCTGAGATATACAGGCTGCGGGTGCTTTCCATCCCGGAAAAGTCCGCGGCGCCGGGTGTGAACGCGTCCGTCATCCCCAGATTTTTCATCGCTTCGCCGAGACCAAAAGAACTTTCAAGTTTGAACTTTGGCATGCTCAAGTTTACCGAAGCAGTAGAAAGCGATCCCAGGATTTCATTCAGCCTGTCCCCATTCAAGGAAGCTTCAAACTCCGCCAGGCTGCCCTGCGCGGGCATCACCAGCACCATCGAAAACATACCACCAACATAGGGCAGTTCCACGGCCGCGAGTTTCTCATCCATAAAGGCCTGCATGCTGCGCTGCGCATGCATCATGGGGACCTCCGCGGTGCTGCCGTCCGCCAGCGTAAAGGTGCCCTGCGCGGTCTTGGTTGGGTCAAACTGGTTCATCCAGGCAGCTTTGAAGTACACTGCGTTGGTTAGCACCAGGCGGGTAAGCTCGTTCAGCACACCTGTCGGGATGATATCTTTGATTTTGTCGTTGGTTTGGGCGGCCACCCAAAAGTTGATGAGCGCGCGTGCGCTTTCGGAATCGCTAAAATCGACTGTTTTCAGATTCGCGTCGTAATTGGCGGAAAGCGTGTTCAGGAACGGCTCATTGAAAGGAAAGTCCTTCTGTCCCCAGAGTTGGTTGGCAACATGAAAGCTGAAGATCGGTTCGCCGTCGAACATACTGTTCTGCACGAGCGTCTGGTTCAAGCCGTTCAGCGCGGCGTGCTCCTGACCTTCGGGGAGAAGCATCGCCAAAGCCTGCTTCATCTGTTCCGCGGTATTCCCCGCCGCGCCAGCGTAGGTCATCATTAGCGCGGTGTAAATGCTGTAAGGGGAATAGAACAAGTTGCCGTCATTTTCTGCTAACTGGCGGTAAAGCGCCAAGGCAAAAGCATCGCTGGCAGCAGCGGCAGCCTGTACAGCTTCTCTATCTACCTGCGGATCGATAATGTAAGCGTCTTTGCCGGTATACTCCGAGAAACCTTGCTCGGGTTCTTCAGGCTTCTCGATTGGTTCGGTAGGGGCGGGCTTCTCAGGCGTCTCCGCCAGCGGCGCGCATGCGCTCAGAAGCACAGCTGCCACAAGCGCGATACCTAATAAGCTTCTCAAAATCTTCATGTCATCCTCCTGGTTCAGGGGCCGTGAATAAAGGCTCCACCCTATAGACGCGTGAAAAGCCGCGATTGTTCCTCGCGGCTTAGGTTCTCAAGGGTGCGGGCTTTATTCCCGCAGGTCAGGAAGGTTAGCTTAGCGCAGCAACCCCTTAAGCGAGGGCAGCTGCATGCCCAGAGATTCCCATAGGAATTTGACCCGGTAGAAGAAGATACCCAGGTATTCGTGCAGAATTAAATCGGTCTGCGCGATGGCGCCTCCAGCCGGCATGATATGCGTCAGGATGGTTTTCCAGTCCCAGCGCATCAGGTTATTCCACGAACGCTGGGTCACGCTGTAATCGGTGGGCGCGGGGATTATGCTGATTTCCGGCGAAGCAAACATCATCAGCGCGCGTTCCATGTGCGCCGCTGATGTGACCAGAATGACGGTGCGGATTTGCTTCTCAGCCAGAATCGCGCTGGTAAAGTAGGCGTCCTCGGCTGTATTCTGAGACTGCTTCTGCAGCACCAGCGCCTCCTGAGGCACGCCAAGCCCCACCAGCATGGCCTGCATTTCCTCCGCGGGCGTGGTGCTGCGCGCCTGGCTGTAGCTCATATTGCCGCCGGAAAGGATGATGAGCGGGGCAACGCCGGCTTTGTAGAGCTGCGCGGCATACAGCACCCGGTCCCCGGCGGAATTGATTTCCACCATCTGGCGCGGCGTATCCGGCGCCTCGGTGCCGCCGCCCAAAAGCACGATGGCATCCGCCTTCACCTCGCCAGTCAGTGGCATGTAGCGCCACTCCAGAGAGCGGGTGAGGAACGCGGAGAAATACGCGTTGCCGGCCGTGCTGACCAGAAGCAGGCTGATGAGCACCAACCAAATGGCAGTTTTCGGCTTCTTCTTTATCAGAAAGAGTGTCAGGAACAGCAAAATCGCGGCCAGGCCGGCGGGTAAAATAAACTGCGGCAGTACTTTTGAAAGATAAGCAATCATATCCAGCTCCTTAATTGGGCATTCGCAGAATATGTTGCAAGAAACACGCCCGTTTTTAGAGAAAAGCAGCAAAAGAATCCCAAAATGCTGCCGCGCGCCTGTTTCATCCGCTTTCCAGGCAGCTCACACCGGGAAAATCTGCTCGAAGACTTCCGGGCAGTACTTCTCGACCATCTCTGAAGAAAGGCTGCCCGTCCGGCAGATTTCGGCATAGAAATCGGCGCTTTGCCGGCGCGTGCGCTGCTGTGTCTGGGGGTCCAGCGCCCACAGCCCGTATTTCGCGCCCCAGCCCTGTTCCCAGGCAAAGTGGTCTGTCAGGCTCCAGTGAAGGTAACCGCGCACGGGAGCGTTAAAGTTCACCATGTGCCAGAGAGCATGCACCTGCGCGGCCAGGTACTGACGCCTGAAATCGTCGCGGGCATCATCGCATCCGTTCGCGCTGATGTACATGGGCAGCTCGAACTTCCAGCCCCATTTGACCGCTTCGCGCAAGCCTTGCGCGTTTTCCACCGCGCGCGCGCTTTCCGAGGCCGGCTCTGACGCGCTTGGGGCGGGCGCTTTTCGCTTGGTTTGCTTTAGCGCCTTGGGAGCGCTGCCCGCGCCGAGCGGGAAATAATCAATCCCGAGAAAGTCCAGGGTACCTTTTAGCTGGGGCAGCGCCTGCTTAAATCCGCCAAATTCCAGCTGGCCGCTCTGGAATGCCAGCGGAAAGGCATTACGGTCCGCATCCGCGCGCCCGCCAGCGGAAGGCCAGAGATGCGTGAAGCCGACCTGCGCGTCGGCTTGCAAGGCATGCACGGCTTCGTAGGCCGCCGCATGAGCTCTGGCCATGTTCACCAGCGCCCGGCCGGCGGAAGCGATATCCTGCTTGCCGGGCGGAAATGTCCCTGCGCGGTAAGCCTTAAGGATGTAAGCATTTGGCGCGCTGAAAGTCAGCCACAGCGCATTGTGCGCCTTCAGGGCTTCTGCCACCCGCCGCGCGTACTCCGCATAGTATTCCGCAGACTGCTCATTCTCCCAGCCGCCCATTTCCGCAAACCAGCGCGGGTTGCTGGAATGGTGCAGGCTGAGCAAGGGCGTCATCCCGCGCTGCTTCAGACCGAGCAGCATCTCGCGATAACGGTCCAACGCCGGCTCATCCCAGCGCTCCGGCTCGGGCTGCACGCGCGCCCAATCCATCGAAAAACGCAGGATTTTTTGATTCGTTTCCTGCGCGCGGTCAAAGTCTTCGCGCCAACGCCCGGACCACCATTCGCAAGCCTGCGCAGAGCTGCTTCCATCCAAAACCCGGCCGGGCTGCTGTTCCCATTCGGACCAGTCATTGGCAGGGGGATTGCCCTCCACGCAGGCAGCCGCCGCCGCGCTGCCCCACAAAAAGCCCGCCGGAAAGTTAAAGGTTGCTTTTGGCATAAGTTTCTCCATCTTACTTAATGCCCTCATTTTAACCGCTTTAACTCCGGGCGGGCGTTTCCTTTCTATGCGCGGGGGTTTTCAGGCGCTTTCCAGGCGCGGGGTCCAATCCGGGGCGCTGATTTGGCCGCCGGTCACATAGACCGCGGGGTTCTCAGCGCAGCGCAGCCACTTTCCCACCGGCAGCTCCCCCGGCAGGCAGGGCAGCCCGCCCGGTTTTTGTAAACCCGTCCCGGGGCCCAGGCGCCAGGTCTCCGCTTCCTGCGCTGGCGGGCGTTCTGCAAACACCAACCCTAAATCCGGCTCCACTGTGCAAGTCAGCGCGGTGAAACGCTCTGTGCCAAGCTCTAGCAGCGCCTGCACAAAGCGGTCCGCCGGCTGCGGACTCTCAGATGCTGGGGTCAGGTACACGCCGCTCTCGCTTTCCACGCTCACCCTTTTGAAAGGGTCGTGAAGTAAGAGCCCGGCGGCTTCCAAAATTAAATCGGTGCTCTCCCAGAATGCGCTGAGCGTAAACACCAGGTCCGCGGGCACCGAGCGCGCTGCCCAGGCGCTGCCGTTGTAGGTCTTGAACGTGCCAGCGGGATAAGAAAGCTTCTCATCCACCGCCAGCAGGTAATAATTTGCTGCGCTGACCGCCCCCGTTCGGGAGAGCACCAGCCAATAGCTGGAATTTGCCAGCAGCTGCGGCGGTAGCGCGAATGAAAAGGCTGTCCACGGGTACGCTTCCGCCGCCAGCGCCGCGCCCGAAATCGTCACGGAAGCCAAATCCAGGCCGCTCGGGCTGCCGGAACCGTTATCCGCTTGCAGCGCTGCCCGGAGCGAGTCGTTCGGGCTGCCGTAGCGCCGGACGCGCACCTGCACCTGGGCAGGTCGGGCGGCGCCGCTGTCCGTCGTGAATGACTGCGCAATCCGTTGAAAAGAGCTCGTATTCCCCAGGCCCTGGCTGCCCTGCTGCGCAGAAGCGTTGCCCAGCAGGCCGGTCGGGGGCTGGTACACACACCAGGCCAGGCGCGCATACCAACCCAGGCACTCCAGGCGGATTTGAGAGCCTGTCCCTTCCTTACGCTTCTCGGGGCCGTCCTTCGCGGTCGTACCCAAGCTCAATCGCGTGGCTGGTTCGGCCAGGCGGGCAAGCGTCTGGTCGCGCAGCTGCAGCGCGGCGCTTTCCGCCATCAAGCCGCGCTCCAGGAGCAAATCCTTCTGCCCATAGTGGGCAGCGCTGCGCGCGTCCAGAGCCCACTCCGTTTGTTTCTTGACGCCAAAACTCTCCCCCTGCGGTTGGAGTTCGGAATAACGCACCGAGACGCGGTTGGCCAGATCCGCCAGCGAGCGCGAGAGCCTGTTCAAGATCATCGAAGACCTTGTGCAGTGGGAGAACACCAACAACGAAGAAGTTTTGGTCCGTGCCCGCGCCGCCATCCGCGAAAGCTGGGCCGAGACCTGCCGGCTCAACAAAAGCCACCCGCAGGCGGCCGAGCTCTTCAACCCGGACAAGCTGCCGGCCTTCCATGATCCGTTTGCGGGCGGGGGCGCGCTGCCGCTGGAGGCGCAGCGCCTGGGGCTGGAAATCTACGTAAGCGACCTCAACCCGGT
>DAONFX010000032.1:2874-20088 GCA_035403825.1 Anaerolineaceae bacterium | reverse complement strand
CAGCGCCGAGCCCGGGAAGTATTCCGCCGGCACAGGCTCAGGTTCTTCCATCGCGGACGAATTGGACATGGAAACATCATCCAAAAACAGGTTGCTGTTCAGGCTGCCGTCCGTCGTGACCTCGAACATAACTGTTTTACCCGCACCCACATAACCCGCCAGGTTCAACACGCCCTGAACCCAGCCTCCGGTACTCGCGGACTGGCACAGATTGCCAATGTATACCTGGCTGCCATTAACCTTCACCCGGAAGAAGTCGTATCCGCACGCATCTTCCGACGCGACATAATACCAATAGTGCAGGTAGGGAGCGGAGGCAGAGATGGAAACCGTCTGTGAAAGTTGCCCGGTTTCGTCATCAGCCCCGCCCAACCAAACCAACCAGGACCCCCCGTGCGCAGAGACCGGCGTTTCCGCGGCCTGGTAAATCAGGTCCCAGCCGCCGGAAGAATATTCCGTCCAGGCAACATGCCCCGACTCAAAACCCGGGTTCTGGAAGGGGTTGGGAACCACCGCATTGTTGTTCCACAAGACCGGCAGATACTGCGCGTGCGTTACAGTCATTGCCAGGTGCACCACGCTGACCGATTGTAAAGTCATCCCGCTGTAGCTGCCGCCCCAGGTCATCGTATAGGTGTGACCGGGGTCGTTATCCCAGGTATCGCGGATATAGATCGTGGAGCCGTTATAGCCGTAGCCCACAATAGAATGCCCGGCCAGGTTCAGCAATACGGGGTGCCCGGCGTTAATTTCTGCCTGGAAATTTGCCAGTGTGAATCCGCCGGAATTGTTGTCCGTCTTCTGGTTAAAGCAGTCGGTCACTGTGTAGCCGCGCGCTTCGTAGAATAATTTGCGTCCGTAGGTGCCGTCCCGATCGGCGATACTATTGGAGACCATATCCGCGCAGGTCAGCTTATTCGGTGAGCTCGTCCAGTTGTAGAAAGTTGTGGAGCCATCCGAGTTGCCGTAGGCCGACTGACTGGTTTTCATGTAATCGCCGATGGCGGTGCCCCAGGTATGCTGCGTCCAGCCGCCGGTGATGTAGGGATCGTTGGCGCTGCTGCCATATTCGATCCAATAGTCGTCGATAGAACCTTTGATTATTCTGCCATCTACCCCGTTATGGGAAGCTATCAGGGGGTTGTTAGGATATGTCTCATACCCATCGGACCAGGTCGGCCAGGACGTATCCGTCAGAGGCATCACGCCGCCGTTGGCAGGTCCGGCGTACATATTGGGATAGGTGGTGCGGTCGTAATACCCGGCAATCATCGCGCCGGAAACCGCGGAACAGCCGAACACCCAATTGTACGACGGCATATTCCCGAGGGTGCCCTCGGGTTCAATCGCGGTCATCGAGGCTTCGCGCTCCGCCTGATATTCGGGCAGAGGCTTGGATGGACCGTTGATGATGCTGCGGGTAATCTGTTGACCGTCCGGAGTAGTAATCTGCTCCTCGGAATAATAAGGGGAAATGACGTTGATTTGGGGGCTGCCGCTTTCGGGCGTTTCGTCCTGCGCCAGGGCAGCGGCGGCTGCGCTTCCAACCAGTGCGGTGCATACCAGTAAGGTTAATAGCGTTGAGAGAAGAGCTTTTCGTGCGTGTTTGTGTTGCATAATCCTCCTGAATCATGAAAAAAGAAACCTGGCGTAACGAAGACGTTGATATGTTGATGGTAAAAGGTCTGGATTGTACTGATTTTCACATTATACCACCAGCAGGAGTATATAATAGGGATATCTGCAAATCAGGTGCAGCGGAAATGACCGCTCACAGCTTTCAAGAAAGGTTCTCTATGAAACACATTTTCCTTGCGCTCAGCGCTCTACTGCTCCTCATCCTGCCTCTGGCCGCCTGCAAAAGCGCCCAACCAACGCCAGAAGGCAAGCTGGTTGTAGTGGAGCCCGCCATCAAACCGACAACCACAAGTATGCGGGTCGGGGATACTCTGGAAGTGCGCCTGCCCACCATCCCCAAAGAAGGCTTCAGCTGGCGTGTGCAAGACCTGGACAGCAAAATCCTGAAGCAGGACGGTGAGGCGGTGTATGTGGCGGATGACAGCGCGAACGCGGCCGGGGGTACCACCACGTTGCGTTTCAAGGCGCTGAAAGCCGGCAGCAGCACGCTCACCCTGATTTTTGCCGGCTCGGTGGATGGCAGCCCGGAGATGAGCGCGCAAAGTTTTGGCGTCAGCGTGGAAGTGCTTGCCGGGGATTAAGCTTTCGCCCATACACCGGAAGAACGCAAACGCCGGCTAATCTTTGTCCGGCGCCTCTTGGATTGTTGTTTCCAAACGTTAGAAAGGCCAGAGTACGGGCACCATCAGCATGGAAATCCCAAAAATCAGGATGGTAAGCAGCGAACCGACTTTAACGAAATCCATAAAGCGGTAGTTGCCCGGACCGTAAACCATCATGCAAGCCGGCTCCAGCGGGGTGATGTACGAGGTAGCCGCCCCGACCGCAATCATCATCGCGAAGGTGCGCGGGTTCAACCCCAACTGCAGCGCGGTTTCAATCGCAATTGGTAAAACTACCACCGCTGCTGCCTGGTTGGACATGGGTTGAGTCAAAATCATAGCAAGCAGGAAGAAACCAGCCAGCAGCAGGTAGGCATGCCCGGTGCCAATCCAGGTAACCAGTTGCCCGGCAAGGTAGTTTGCCAGCCCGGATGTGTCCATCGCTTTTCCCAGCGCCAGCATGCACCCAATCAGGATGAGCGCGCTCCAGTTCATACTCTTATACGCCTCGGCAGGCGTAATGCAGCGCGTAACGAAAATCAGCAGCGCGCCAATCATGGTGGATATCGCCAGGGGGAGGATGTTGGCAGCGGCCAGACCGACACTGAGCACGAAAATGATCAACGCGTAGGGCGCTTTTTTGGTGTTTTTGGGCTCTTCGATGGTATCGCTGATGATTCGGAAGTTATCGCCGTTCTCAAGGCTGGCAATGGTTTCCGGATCGCCGTGGATGAGCATTTGGTCGCCAACCTGCAGGCGTTCGTTCAGCAGCCGTTCGCGCAAGACCTTGCCCCGGCGTTGGATCCCGAGCACCTGAATGCCGAAACGTTTGCGAAAACTCAAGCCCCGCAAGGTCTGCCCGACCAGGCTGGAGGTTGGCAGCAACACCACTTCCGCCATGCCGTATTTTTTCTTGATTGATTCCGGCAGCTCGTCCTCGGGAGTGCTGGTAAAGCGGACGACCTTGTGGTCATTCAGGGCAAAGATGCCTTCGCGTCCTCCATCCAGCACCAGCAGGTCGCCGGCGCGCAGCCTGGTTTTAGGGGAGGGCTTGACTTCCCCCTCCCCAGGTCGTTCGATGCTGATGATGGAGATGTCATATTCATCCCGCAGCCCGAGCTGCCTGATTTCTTTTTCTACCCAGGGAGATTTTTTTGGGATTTCCACCTCGGCGTAGTAGCGCGTATCTCGCGGAAGATATTTGTTATTGTCTTCCAGCTCACGCTCCGGAATCATTTTTCTGCCGATAAAGAACATATACAGCAAGCCGACAATCAGAATCGGGATGCCTACCGGGGTCAGTTCAAAGATGCCCATGGGTTCCAGCCCATAAGAGGTAAGCAAACCGCTGACCACCAGGTTGGTAGAAGTGGCAATCGCGGTCATCGAGCTGGAGAGAATGGCGGCAAACGCCATGGACATCAGCATTTTGGAGGGGTGCTGCTTAAGTTTCTTGGAAACGCTGAGGGTTACTGGCAGGAAGAAGGCAGTGGAGGCGGTGTTGCTGGTGAAGGAACCCATGGCAGCGGTGCCCAGCGAGACAATCCAGAACAGCCGGTTTTTATTATCTCCCACCCCCTGCACAATCCGGCGGGTGACCATCTGCACGAAGCCGGTCTTGATGAGCGCGGTGGTGAGCAGCAGCAAACCGAGCGTTTTGATGGCGGTTTCGGAGCCAAAACCAAGAATGCCTTCCTCGGGCGTAAGGATGCCGGTGATGACCAGCGAAGTCATAATGCCGATGCCAATCACATCCGCGGGAAGCGCGTCCAACGCGAACAGAACAATCGCGATGAAGATAATCGCAAGCAGCAGAATCATGGGCAGCGTCATTACAGCACCTGTTATTGAACCTTTATGAGCAGGAAATTGCTCCCGGCCCTGACCTGAAAGACCAGGAAGCGAATGCTTTGATTTTACCGCAGATGAGTGTTTTTTAGGTCAACAGCGGTGCCGCGGCCGGAAATCGGGCCTGGAAGCGCTCAAGGATGTCGAGCAGCTCAGGTTTGAGGCGCGCGCGTGCACCGCGTACAATCCCGGCCGGGATGCTGCCGGTAAAGGCTTGCGCCATGCCGCCGGCGATGCAGGCAATCGTGTCGGTATCCCCGCCGATGGAGACCGCCAATCGGATCGTGTGCTCATAGTCCTCGCCTTCCAGGAACACGCTGATGGCTTCGGGGAGCGAGCCCGGGCAGGTCTCATCGAAGCGGTTCACCTTGCGGATGAGGTCCAGCGGGCGCGAAAGGTCATATCCGTAACGTGCGCTGATTTCCTGTTTGATTTCGGCTTTGGACGCGCCCTTGCGGGACATAAAAATCACCTGGGCGGTGGCCTGCGCGCCTTTGATGCCTTCCGGATGATTGTGGGTCACCTCCGCGCTGCGCTGAGCTTCCGCCAGGGTCTCTTCCAGGCTGTCAAAAGCAAAACCCACCGGGCTGACGCGCATGGCGGAGCCGTTGCCGAAGCTGTTGTAAGGCTGGGGGTCATTCGTGTAAATCCAACGGTAAAAATTCCCGCCGTAGCCGCGGTTCGGATATCTGCGCGCGAAGTCCTGGTACGCGGCGGCGTAATCCCCTTTGCCCAGCAGCACGGCGGCGGTGGCAAAGGTCAGCACGCTGTCGTCTGTGAACGTGGAACTGCTGGTAAAAAGTGGAAAATCCAACGAACGGTGGTTGTGAAATTCATAAACGGAACCGATAATATCGCCAGCAACTGCGCCAATCATCGCCTGCCCCTTTCGCTAACGCTCCCCCCGGCATTCCGCCTGCAGCTCCGCGTAAAATTCCTCCAGAAATTTATGGCGGTGCCCGGCGATAGCCTTGCCGGTCGGGGTGAAGAGCTGGTCTTTTACTTTGCGCAGCTTGAACAGGTACTCGTGGTAGGAACTGTGCGGTTCGTCGGGCTCTGTTGTGCCCTCGCGCAAAAAGCGTTCCGAGGGTTCCTGGTACGAAGGCTGCCCCGACAGCGCGGCGAATGCGATGGTGCGCGCCGCGCCAATCGCGCCCAAAACATCCAGCTTGTCCGCGTCGTACAGGCATTTGGCTTCCAGGGTCTGCGGGCGTTCGCCCTGGTGGCGGAAGCGGTGCGCCCGGATGCAGTGCTGCACGGCCGCAATGCGTTCCGGCTGCCAGCCTTCGGCCGCGAGCACTTCCCCGGCAAACTGCGCGGAGGTCAGGTGGTGCCCCAGGCGTTCCTGCCCGTCCCCGCCGGGAGCGGAGCCGACCGAATCGTGCAGCAGGGCGGCAGCCTGCACGATTTCCAGGTCTGCGCCCTCGGCCAGAGCAATTTTCTCGGCCATCCGATAAACGCGTAAGACATGCTCAAAATCGTGCACAGGGTCAGCGGAAGCGTACCAGGAACGGGCTTGAGCGATGGTAATGGTCATGACGCAATTATAAAGCTTGCCGGTCGAAAAAGGAGTTTCCGGCGGTTTTACGCCAGCTCGGTTCGTCTTGACAGGCCAGCGGAAAGGGCTTATGTTCTTAGCTGGCAGTACCAGGGGTTTTCGCCCTTGGCTAAGTTGTAAGTGGTTAGAATTGAAAGGAAAAAATGAAAGCAAAACATTGGTTAATCCTTGCGGCCAGCCTTGTGCTGCTTGCTGGCGGGGTGTTTGCATTCACCCGCTCGCAGGATGTTGCCGCTCAATCTCCCACGCCTGAAAGCTATCCTGCGAGCGTAAGCGTGCAAAACTTTACGCCTGCTGGTGAGAAAATCCAGCTGGGCATTCGCTCTGCTCAGGCCAGCCAGGATGCGCTCACGCTCACCCTGACGATGAGCGGGGTTGATTATGAAGAAAAGGTTTCCAATTTCCGTGCGACCGGTTTTGAAAAACTGGTCTGCAACCCCTATATTGTGGCAAAAGAACCCGTTTCCGTAATGTTCCAAGCGTACGAGGTGAAAGCCGGCAATCCCACTCAAGTTGTCTACACCTACAGCCTGAAGGGCAGCATCACCTCCGAGCTCACTCTCACGATGGATTGGACTATTGGCCCTTGTGCGCCGGCTTATGATGAATCCAACGTCAAAGCCCAACGCAATCCCCTGCTGACTACGTATCACTTTGAATTCAAAGTTCCGGTAAAGTAAAGCGCAGCTTCCCCGATAAAGGAAATTCCAAAAAAGGCGCGGCAAATGCCGCGCCTTTTTCGTCGTTTTTCAGAGCATCCACCTCAGCCGAGGCTGATGTGAATATAACCAAAAAGCCAGCCAAACAGCAGCAGCAAGCCCAGGATGACGAAAATAACCTTGATGACTTTCCAGGCGACCTTAAAGACTCCGCGCAATATAAAAATAAGCGCCAGAGCGCCCAGCGCGAGGATGAGCAGGTTATTGAACTGCCTGATAAATTCCAAATCGAAAAATGACTGCATACTTCAGTCTGCCGGGTAAACCGCGCCTTTCTTGATGACAGTGGATACAAGATTCGTGCCGTAACGGTAGCTGAGCATGCGGGCATCCGGAACTTTGAGGATTATCAGGTCGGCTTGCTTGCCCGGGCTGAGCGAGCCCAGCAGATCAGCCAGGCCAAGCGCTGCAGCCGCGTTAATCGTGCTGGCAGCTAAGGCTTCGGCTGGCGTGAGCTTGAGGTAGCGGCAAGCCAGCGCCTGAATGAACTGCATGGATTCATTCCAACTCGTGCCCGGGTTCAGGTCCGTGGCCAGCGCCAGCAGCCCGCCCGCAGCAACGATCTCCCTCGCCGGCGTATATTCGCTCTGGGCTAAGCCAAAGGGCGTGCCGGGCAGCGACACTGCCACGGTATTACTTTTGGCTAATTTCCGGATATCCTCCGCGGAAGTCTTGACCAGGTGGTCCGCCGAGACCGCACCTAATTCCACTGCCAGGCTGGCGCCGCCGAGGTTCGCGAACTCGTCGGCGTGCAGCTTGAGCGGGAAACCGAGCTCAGCCGCCGCGTCCAATATCCCGCGAGTTTGCTCCAGGTCGAAGACGCCCTCCTCGCAAAAGACGTCCACAAAAGGCAGGCTGCGCCCGGGCGCCCGGCTTTGCCACCAGCTTTTCAGTTCCGGCAGGGCTTGCCGGGTGAGAAAGCGCACATACCCGGCGGTATCCCCTTGGAATTCCGGCGGCAATGCGTGCGCGCCCAGATAAGTGGGGATAATCTGCAGCGGACCTTCTTCATCCAGCCGCAGCAGCACTTCCATCTGCTTATATTCGGTTTCCAGGTCCAGCCCGTAACCTGTCTTGGCTTCCAAAGTCGTGGTGCCGTGCCGGAACGCGCTTTGCGCACGCGGGCGGGTTTCCTCCAGCAGCTGTTCCAGGCTGGCAGCCCGGGTGGCTTTCAGCGTCGCCGCGATGCCCCCACCGGCTGCCATAATTTCCATGTAACTTTTCCCCTGCAGGCGCATCTCAAACTCGTTGGCGCGGTCCCCAGCCCAGACCAGATGGGTATGTGGGTCCACAAAGCCGGGCAAAACGGCGTTCCCGCCGGCGTCCAGCAAGTCTGCTTCCGGATGCTGAAGCAGCAGGTCGGCAGGCGCGCCGACTGCCAGAATGCGCTCGCCTTCCAGCAGGACGGCGCCTTTGGGTAAAGGGTTCAGCGCCCCGAGAGCGCTGCCGCGTTGGGCGGACAGGGTCAGTTGGTATACAAAGGAAGTGTTGTGAATGAGCAGCATGCTGCTATTGTACCGGAACTTACGCCCGACGGAGGCTCAGCTTTCCAGCGCGGATGCGCAAGCGATGCTGACGATTATCGCGGTGCCCTGGTCTTTGCCGGCGGAGCGCGCCTCGATACCGCAGCCCTGCGCGGCGGTAAGCGCTTTGCAAATCGCCAGGCCAAGTCCCATTTTGCCGCGGTTTGCCGAACGGGCTTTATCCGCCTGGTAAAAACGCTCAAAGATATAGGGCAAGTCTTCCGTTTCAATGCCGGCGCCGCTATCCGCGACAATCAGGCGAACGTTGTCGTCCTGCTCGGCGCGCAGGCGAATGTTCCCGCCCGCCGGGGTATAGCGCAGGGCGTTTTCCACCAGGTTTTTTAACACCTGCAGCATGCGCCCTTCATCTACTTCCACCGGGCAAAGCGCCTGAGTGGGCTTTTCGAGGATAAGCTCCACGCCCTGGCGTGCGGCAATGGGTTGGTAGGTTGCGTACACGTTTTCCAGCAGCCGCAGGGGCGCGAGCGCGCTCTTCTGAATGTCCAGCCCGCCGGCTTCGGCTTGGGAGAGCGTGGTGAGGTCTCCTACCAGGCGGCGTAAATGTTCAATCTCGGTTTTGATGATACCCAGACGTTCGGGCGTCATTGCTACTTCGCCGCCTTCAAACATCTCGATGTAGCCCGAGATTATTTGCAGGGGGGTGCTCAGGTCGTGGGTGATATCGGCGGTCAGGCGTTTGCGCTCGGAATCTCCGCGCGCCAGGTCCGCGCTCATCTGGTTAAAGCTGCGCGTCAGCTGCCCCAGCTCATCCTGCGAGGTTACAGGCACCTGCTGCCCAAGCTCCCCCTGAGCCATGCGCGCCGAAGCTTCAGTCAGCCGTTGGACGGGTTTGTTAATCCTGCCAGCCAGCAGCACGCCCAGCAGCACGGCGGTACCCACACCCACCAGGGCGGCCAGCGCGATGGCCAGCCGGGTGCGCTGGATGTAGCGCTGTTCTTCAGGTTTCAGGTCATACCTCGACACAGGGTCGCGCAAAATATACGCGATGGTTTCCCCGTTCACTTTCACCGCTTCGCCCTCTTTCAAGCGCTCAGGGGAAATCGTTTCGCCGATAGCGTACTCGAAGGAAGGCAAAATGGCACGCCCGCTGGCATCCGCCAGGCCGGCGATGCCGCGCGGAATGCCGCGCCCGGGAGCCTGGTTGAAATCGTCGGGGTTCTGCTGCGGAGGGGCGCTGAACTGGGTGTTGAGAAAGTAGTCAAAGAAGCCGTCCAGGCTGGCGTTGCTGGTGTAATAAGCGCTCACAGATTCGGAAAGCTGCGCCACCTGCTGGTCGGTAAACATGTCCAGGAGCGATTGGTTGGATGTGAATTGAGTGACCATGACCACAATTGCGATGGTAACCAGCGCGACCGCGAGGTAAGAGAGAATGAGTTTGCCCTTCAGGGATTTTTTCATAGGTCGTTCTCAAGAAAGCGGTAGCCGATGCCAAACACCGTTTCGATGTACTTCGGCTGCGCCAGGTCATCCTGAAGCTTCTGGCGCAGGTTGCGGATGTGAATCTTCAGAGTGGATTCAGAGCCGGTAAAGCCGTGGTCAATCAGACGCAGACACAGTTCCTGCCGCTTGACGACTTTGCCGCTGGCTTCCATCAACATCTCCAGCACCAGGAACTCCAGCGGGGTGAGCTCAATGCTCTCCTCTCCCTTACGCAGCTCATGCCGGTCGCGGTTTAGGCTCAGGTCTCCGATGCTGAGAAGAGGGTTCCCGTTTTCGGCCGCCGCCGCGCGCCGCATGACTGCCCGGATGCGCATCAGCAGCTCGCGCAGCTTGAAAGGTTTGGTGATGTAGTCATCCGCGCCGAGCTCAAAGCCGCGGATGACGTCCGCTTCCTGCTGCCTGGCGGTAATCATGATGACCGGCACCTCGGATTCCGCCCGCAAACGGCTCAGGAACTGGAATCCGTCCATGTTGGGCATCATCACATCCAGCAGAATCAGGTCTGGTCGTTCCGCGCGCGTCATTTCCAACGCTTCCCGTCCATCGTAGGCCAGCGTGACAGAGAAGTTTTGGTTTTGCAGGTATTCCTGCAGCATAAGCTGCACGTTGCGGGTGTCGTCAACCACCAGGATTTTGCGGGTCATAAGCAGATTATAGCGTCCTTTTGTCTTTTTCCCCGACCTCATCTTTTGAGGCTGGACGTTCGGCGTCCAGCCTCAGATTCAAAGGAGGAGGTTTACGGAAAAATGCATCTCGCAAGCGGGTTATTCATCCAGGCTGCCGTCCCTGCTGCCCAGAGCAGCAGCAGAATTCCAGCCGTTCTGGTCTGTCTCATCAAACGTAACCTGCAGTTCAGCGGTGTCACGCAGGAAATCAATCTTTCCCACGCTCAATTTTTTCACTCTCAGACCGGTGCGGGCTTCCAGGTCAGCAATCATTTCTGCCCGGCGGGAAGGCGGCACGAGTTCGATTTTTTCATAGGTAATGTGCTTGCTGACCTCATACCGAAATCCCCATTCGTTTTCCAGCAGCCACAGCACCAAAATCACCGCGCTGTTGGCAATCAGCAGTTGGGGCCAGGAGCTTTCCAGCATTCCTGTGGAATTCATCACGGGCAGCGCCAGAATAATAAACAGGTAGGTCATTTCGCGGATAGGCATCGGGTCGGTGCGGTAGCGCAGCACCGAAAATATTGCGAAAAGTCCAAAGCCCACGCCAATCCCTAATTCTATGCTCACCATCAGGCTGAGCACGAAGTAGATAATCATGTTGAAGGCCAGGAAGGTGAAGACAAAGCGTTTGTCCTTCGTGCGCGGGTAATATATGAAGCGTACGATGACGAAGGCGACCACAAAGTTGAGCACAAATCCGAGCGTGAAGTTGGCAAGATTTTCCATGGCTTATTCTCCGGAAAGTTTATCCAGCAGACGCAGTTTTTCCTTCATCAGGTTGGATTTGACCTGCCCGTACAGGCTGGAAACCCCCACGCAGTACTTGCTGAAGCCGGTTTCGTGCAGGCGCTGCGCGCGCATCCTTTCAAGGAACCTGGACGGGCGCCCGGCCTGGCTTTGTTTCACCTCGGCGATGACCGCCGCCCCCGCCGAACAGGTCTTCCAGCCGGCGCTGAA
Organism: Anaerolineaceae bacterium; assembly: GCA_035403825.1. GTDB lineage: Bacteria > Chloroflexota > Anaerolineae > Anaerolineales > Anaerolineaceae > Mesolinea. Next base: position 9,111 of record DAONFX010000032.1, on the reverse strand, counting down.
ACTGAGCTGCACATCCAGGGTCACCCGTTCGGTTTGGTCGTTATCCACCAGCACCAGGCGGGTAAAGTTGTTTCCCAGGACGGGTTCCAGGTCTGTGAATTCTGCGGGCAGGTTCTCCGCCAGCCACATGCGCTCATTCGCGCCGAAAAAGGGCAGCTGCGCGTCCACTGCCAGCCGGCTCTTGAGCGTGCGCCCTTTGGGGGTTTTGTGCTTAATCTCCAAAAAGGCCTCGTGCGTGCTTTCGTAGACGCGCACGCGCACTTTATATTGGTTGGCGCGCCCGTTCACCTGCAGGTGGAAAAGCGCAAAACCGGGGGTGTCGAAATACAGGTTCTGATAAGGCTGCAGCCGACAGCCGTCGATGGTCAGCATGCAGTAATCATCCTTGAGCTGCGGCAGCAGGTATTCCAGGCGGTTTTGCGGGAAAACAAATTTGGTGTCCACGCGGTCAAGCAATGCCACGCTTTCTGTTTCCGGCAGACTGATGCCGCGAAAGGCAGCCGCCTCAAATCCCAGGCTCCATAGGGCCGGGTTGGGGGTTCTTATCCATCTCTCCGGCACTACGCCGGCGTCCTGCAAAAGAAGGGTTTCCTGTGTGTTCATACGCGTTCCTTTGTTCATCATGCTCCCATGATAACTTCCGGGCTTTTCGCTTTGGTTTACTTTTCGTATACTCCCGGATAGAAACAGGCAGCCCGCGCGGGCTGCCTGTTTCGGCTCAAATCGTTTCAGGGATCAGGGTCGTCTCCCGCCTGGCCCACCGGGGGCCCCAAAGCCGCCAACTGTGCCAAGCGTGTTGACAGTCCCGGAGAGGGTCAGCGCCGCGTAGGTGCTTGCACCGCTGGCGCTGCCGCCCAGGTACAGGCCGTCCTGCTGAGCGCCAGAGGATGACCCGCCTAAGAGCACGTTATAAGCGCCGCCGCTTTGCAGAGCAGGGCTGGAGAACAGCAGGGTCTGAAAGGTCTTGGAAGGCCCGTACGCGAGCACATTGGCGCCGCTTGCGTCCTGCAAGCTCACCAGGGTGCCGGCTGGCTGGGCGCTCTCGAAGGCAATGAGCACGGAAGGCTGAGTAGAGTCCTGGCTGGCGCTTTGCGCCATGCCGGCGCTGCCGGCCGCCGCGACCACGCCGCCGCTGATGCTGAAGCTGCCCATGTAATCCAGCGCGCCGTTGCCGTTATCGGTTGGGCCGTCCACCAGCAGCGTGCCGCCAGAGATGCTGGCGGAACCGTTGGTGTCCACGCCGTCCCCGCCCGCGTTGACATAGATGAAACCGCCGGTGAGATAGAACCAGGCATTGCCGGCTTGTCCTCCCATGCCGCCCTGTCTGCCGCCCATCGTCTGGGCGCTGCCAGCCGCCGCGGAGGCCGCGTTGATGCCGTCATCACTGGCGGTCAAGCGCGTTTCACCCCCGTTGACCGTGATCAGGGCGCTTTCCAGGCCTTCATAGCTGCTCTGGATGTCGAGCGTTCCGCCGTTGATGGTCAGGGCTGCGTCGGCATGAAGGGCGTCATCCCCTGTATCGATGGTAAAGCTTCCGCCATTCACGACGATACTGCCGTTGGAGTGCAGCGCGTCATCGGCGCAATCCAGGCTGAAGCTGCCGTCGTTAATCACCACTGAGCCCACTCCCTTGATGCCCTTGGCAGAGGCATCAGCGCTGAGGTTGGCGCGGCTGCCCTCGCCGGTTTGGATGGTAAAGCTGCCTGAATTGATTAGCACCACTCCTTCCGCGCTGATTCCATCGCCGCCGGCGCTAATGTCCAAGGCGCTGCTGCTTAGCAGGATCGCGCCCAAAGCTTCCGGGTCGTCATTATCGGATTTGAGCGCGTCCCCGCCGGCCTCGACGCTGACGGCCGCGTTATCCATGACCAGGTAATCCTTTCCGCGGATGCCGTCATCTGCGGCGCTCACCTCGATGACCGCGTCCCGGATGAGTAAGCCGTCCTTGGAAGTAATCGCGTCGGCGTAATTGCCGCTGACGCTGAGCTTCCCGCTGCCGTAGATGGTCAGGTCCGCCTTGGAAAACAGCGCGGCGTTGGGTTCGTCCGCGTTCGCGGAGGCGTAAGTATAGGTTTTCCCATCGCTAAGGGTGTTCACGCTGCCTTCCGGAAGGATGATGATGACCTTATCCGCCTGTTTGATATCAATGGCGGCGCTGCTCGCATTGCTGATCCTGACGCCGTCCAAAATCAGACGCACGGGCTGCTCAATATCAGTCTGCACCACAATCTGGCCGTTGTCCAGGCTGCCGCTCAGGCGGTAAGTGCCGGGCGCGGTGATGGACGCCGTCGTGCCTTTCACCGTGACGCCAGCTCCGGTCACATTGATCTCGGAGCCCTTAAGGTCAATCAGGACCTCATCGGTTTCCGACCAGGTGTAATCACTGCTCTCTTCGTGGGTTTCAATCTCCAGAGGCGTGATATCTGCAGTTGTTGAACTGCCTGTTTGTGCCGCGGCAGCAGATGCCGCGGAGGTGGACTGAAGCACCGCCGCTTGCGCCTGGGGCTGCGCGCTGGCTGTTGTATCGACTGCCGTGCTCGCGCAAGCGCTGCTGAAAAGCAGCGAAAACGCTGCGAAAAGTGTAAATATGGTTTGTTTCATGGTATTGGTATCCTATCCTTTTCTATATTGGATAGTTGAAGTGTAGATGGAAAGAAAATCCCACTGGTTTATCAATGGTATAGAACGCCGCGCGGCTGCCGGGCTGATTGAGGCGGTTAAACACACGCAGGCGCGGTGGATGCCGCGCCTGAAGTCCAGGACCTGAAATTCGATTTACTTTAGCACGATCGGCAGGTACAGCAGCGCTCCATGGATGTCAAAGTCAATGGCATACACCCGGCTGCCGGAAGAAATATCCACAGGGTCCGGGCTGCCGTCATGGTCGGGGTCGTAAAACGCTATCGGATCAGTTGGGTCGGGAGGTCCGCCAGAGCCATCGAAGTCAATCACTGCAAAGATATAGTACATTTCATCCTCGAGGCCTCTTAGCGAGTACGGATCCCCACCAAACTGGTAATCAGCCGCATCAGGGGGTCCGAACAAATCAATATTTGCGGAAATTTCAATCAACGGACTCTCACCGGGTCCTGTATAAGTGACGGTGCCGTTAATCACGCCGGCGTTGGTGTAATAAGCCCAGATTTTCCCGGCGCGGTAAAGCGGGTTGGCCGCGTCTTCATAGTACAGATGGGAAGACGCCGCAATATCATCCACGCCGTCTCCGTTCAGGTCGCCCGCGCTGCCAGCTTGCCGACCGAACCACGCATTGAACAGTCCGGGAATGTTAGGTTGACTGGCAAGCCAATCGTAATTGCTTAAGTCACCATCACTGCCTTCATTTGGACCAGACTCTGAGCCGAAGTAAACAAAAATTCCCGGCGCGCCCAGCTGGCAGCCAACAATCACATCGTCATAACCATCATGATTGATATCCCCTGGGATACCGGTGACCGTGCCGAAAGCAAATCCATATTGATTGCTTTCGGCTATCCAATTCGCGTTATCAGGATTTCCTGATGAACCCCCATTTATGCCGTCTTCCGAACCGTACCAGAGAAAGACAGCACCTTCATCAAAGGTCGGGTGATCGTGCACGTGAGATGAAATTACCACATCGTCATATCCATCATCATTTACATCCCCAGCAGTTCCCAAGAAGAGCGCAAAAGCAAGTGTAACTTGGTTGCTTTCCGCCATCCAATCCGCATTGGCCGGATGACCCGGGTCGCCGAAGCCGGTTTCCGAGCCGTACCAGGCAAAAGCCGCGCCCTCGTCGGTGGTGCCCTTGTCGTAGTTATTGGCGCCAATCATAAAGTCCGCGTATCCATCGCCGTTCACATCCCCGGCAGCGCTAATGGATATGCCGAAGTTGCTGGCTCCCTGGTCGGATTCAGCCGTCCAATCAGGAGTGGCAGCCGGACCAGCAGCCGAACCGTAAAAAACGTAGACGATGCCTTCATCCGCTGTTTCCCCGTCCCAGCCAGTGGAGCCAATCGCAATATCATCAAAGCCGTCGCCGTTGACATCCCCGATGCCCGCCACTTTAACCCCAGCTGCCTGGCTGGCTTGCGTGCCGGTGAAGGTCCAATCAGGGGTGAGCGACAGGCCGGAGGCTGAGCCATAAAACAGATAGGCTCTGCCGGCATCTACGGTGGCAGGATCAGTAAGGTCGTAGCCGTGGCTGCCGATGAGCACGTCGTCATAGAAGTCGCCGTTAACGTCGCCAGCTCCGGCCACGCTGTAACCCAGGTAGGCATTGATTTGTTCTCCATCCATCGTCCAATCCGGGTTGGCAGGGTCCAGGCCGGTCTCGGAGCCCGTGAAAAGATACACCCGTCCCGCGTTGGTGTGTGTGGTTGTGTCGTAGTTATGGGCGCCGACAATCAGGTCGTCGTAGCGGTCGCCGTTCACGTCGCCGGCTGGCATCCAGCTGTACCCCAGATTGGACTGTGCCTGCTCGCCGGTGTAAGTCCACCCGGGTGTCGTGGCTGGCAGGAGTTGAATATCGGCATCCAGCGCGCTGGCGGAGGATGTGGATTGAAATGGCAGGAGGAGCAGAGCCGCTGCCAGGAGTACGGTCAAAAGAGTGAACTTGCGCATGGATTTCCTCCTCAGGAATGGATAGATGTTTTCAAAGAACCGCCTGGATGTCAGCCTTGGGAACCTGGACTTTTACGGTCCTACCGCAAGGCTGGCGGCTTGCACCAGGTCTTCAGATATTGCGTAATGATTCAGTCAGGTTAGCGATTGGTTTGGACAATTATGCGGGTTTATGCGTCGGAATATAAACGCTGCCCGGATAGCTATACTATAGGATATTTCTGATGCAATTTCAATACACAGGCCAAGGAATACGGCACTTATCTCTGAAACCGGGCGTCTATGCGTCGGTTACCTGGCTTTCTGCGCTTCCCTGACGCCAATCCTTTCTCTCCTTCCTGTCGATGGCGTTTCATATGCCCCCAAATTGCCGTTCGGTTATCCCGGGATTTCTGGCTGCTTCCCATTGCGTGCTTCGACGATCTACTACCCGTTCAGCTTCTCTCTTTCGGATAATTCTTTACTGCTCATTCTGGTGGTCCATGGTATAGCTTTTGATATGAATCAGGACATTTCGATTTTGCTGCTTAAGGACATTAACCTGCTGACTCACAAAAAAACCACCCGCCCCGTCGGAAAAAGCCAATCATGATACACTTTTCGGGTCATGAACCCGAAGTCCCTCATTCTGCTGGAATACCCGAAAGTCCTGGCGAAGCTCAAATCCTACGCCTCGTTCAGCGCTTCCGAAGCCCTGGCGGACGCGCTGCGCCCTACCAGCAGCCTGGAAAAAGCCCTGGCCATGCAGCAGCTCACGCGCGAGGCGCGCTACCTGCTCTCGGTTAATTACGAACTGAACTTTTCCGGCGCGGTGGACATGCGCCCGCTGGTGGACCTGACCTTGCGCAGCGTGACTCTGGAAGCGCTCGACCTGCTGGCCATCCGCGCAACGCTCATCATCTCCCGCAACGCCCGGCGCATCCTGGAAGACCACCGCGCGGACGCCCCCAAAATGGCGGAGTTGGCGGAAGGTCTGACCGACGGCCTGGGCCTGGTGGACCTGATCACCCGCACAATTTCCGAGCGCGGCGAGGTGTTGGACAGCGCCTCCGAGGCCCTGGGCCGCATCCGCTCGGAGATGAAAGTCAGCCACGCGCGCCTGATGGAAAGACTCTCCCGTTACATCAACGACGCCGACAGCGCGCGCATGCTGCAGGAAGCCATCATCACCCAGCGCGGGGGCCGTTACGTGCTGCCGCTGCGCGCGGAGTTCAAGGGCCGCATCAAAGCCATCGTGCACGACCAATCTGCCTCCGGCGCCACACTCTTCATCGAGCCCATCGCCGTGGTGGAATGGAACAACAAGGTGCGCGAACTGGAGCTGCAGGAACGCGACGAGGTCCTGCGCGTTTTACACGGGCTGAGCATGCGCATCGCCGGGCAAGCTGAAAGCCTGAAGCTGAGCGTGGATGCCATGGCGGCGCTGGACCTGGCGCTCATGAAAGCCCGCTACGCCGAAGACTTGCGCGCCGTAGAGCCGGAACTGGTGCCCTTCGCGGAGAAACCGCCCGAATTCCACCCTGGCAGCGTCATTGTCCTGCGCCGCGCGCGCCACCCCCTGCTGGACCCGGCCAAAGTCGTCCCGATTGACGTGGTTCTGGACGAGCAAACCTTCTCGGTGGTGCTCACCGGCCC
>DAONFX010000032.1:0-2774 GCA_035403825.1 Anaerolineaceae bacterium | reverse complement strand
AAAGGCGTCATCAATGCCAGCCTCGAATTTGACCTCGAAACCCTCAAACCCACCTATCACCTCGTCCTCGGGCTGCCAGGGCGCTCCAACGCGCTGGCAATCGCGGAACGCCTGGGGCTCGCCAAGGCCATCGTGGACGACGCGCGCACGGAATTGAACCCGACCGATTTGCGCGCGGAAGACCTGCTGGACGAGATTCACCGCCAGCGCGACCTGACCCGCGCCAACTACGAGGAGTCCGAAAAAGTGCGCCGGGAGTTGGAAGAGCAGCGCGCGAAACTGAACGCGCGCCTGAACCGGCTGGAAGAAGAACAAGCCGGAATCCTGGAAAAAGCGCGCCAAAAAGCCGAGGATGAACTGGAAGCCTTGCGCGTCGAATTGAACGAACTGCGCCGCGGAATGCTGAAAAAGAACGAACCTGTGGCTGACCTGGAACCCATTCAACAGAAGCTGGAACAGGTGGAAGAACGGCAGGAGAAAGCCGCCCGCAAGAAGCGTCCTCCCAGGCAGAAGCTTGAACGGGGGCCCTTGAAACCCGGGGAGCGCGTGATGGTGCGCAAACTCAAGACCGAAGGCGTGATAAGTTCGGCGAATGACGATGAAATCGAGGTGCAGGTGGGCATGCTGCGCATGCGCCTGAAGCCGCAGGAAGTGGAACGCAAAGCCGCCCCGGATTTGAGCGCGCCGGCGGAAGCCTCCAATCCCGCGGTGGGTAAGACTCAACTGCCCAGCGTAGCTTCCCCCGGGATGGAACTGGATTTGCGCGGCATGCGAGTGGAAGATGCGCTGGACAAACTCGATGCTTATTTGGAACAGGGTTACCTTTCCGGCCTGCCCTTCGGGCGCATCATCCACGGCAAAGGCACCGGCGCTCTCAGGCAGGCCGTGCGCGAAGTGCTGCAAACCTCTCCGCACGTCAGCCGATGGGAGCCCGGCGGGGAAAAAGAAGGTGGGGACGGCGTCAGTGTGGTTTTCTTTGAGGGGCACTAAGTTAATTTACCTCAATTTAATCGACAAATTGAATTTGGATTTTGCCACCAATACTGCAGTTTGCCTAAGTTTAGATGAGATGGATGGATGAAACACCCTCCAAAAATTGAACAAAACATAAGCAAAATCTATTTGTGTGCCTTTTTTGGTAACTGGGCTTTTGCCACTGGCATATTAGTCTTCCATTATCGTGAACTAGGTTTTTCATTTTTCCAGATTTTTCTTCTCTCAGTCGTCTATGAGTTTCTCAATTTCATCTTGGAGATACCGACAGGCGTTTTGGCAGATCTATGGAGTTATAAGAAAACTATCACGATAGGATACTTTATTTCCGGTATCAGTTTTTTTATCGTTTTAATTCGGCCGGAGGCTTATCCAACCTATATTTTCTGGGCAATTCTTTCCGCAGTTTGCACGACCTTAAATTCGGGTTCTGTTTCTGCTTTTACTTATGAAACAATGCGAGTTATTGATGCTGATCGCTACCCAGAAGTTTTGAGCAGAATTTCGGCAATTTCACTCCTGACGCAGGCAGTTTCCATGGTTATCGGGGGAGTTCTTGCCGATAAAATCGGTTTTAATGCTGCTTTATTAATCTCTGGCATAGGAGGTTTGCTTCAAACAGCTGTCTTTGCAACAACTATTGAGCCGCCGAGGCGAAAAGCCATTCAAACCTCTGAGGGCAACCAGCCGATATCTCAACAATTTTTGACTCAAATCAAGTCTTCTTTTTCCATTCTATTCAAAAATGAAAAGGTAAGATTCCTTCTGATTTATGGAATTATGTATTTTGTAATCGCCGGATTTACTGCAGTAATCTTCCAGCCCTATTTAGCAGAACTCGGTTTCTCGACGAAATCACAAATTGCACTCTTTTCAGCCGGTTCCTTATTTGTTATGGCAGCTTCAGCTATCCTATGTGGGCATATCAAAAACCATAAAAACGAGATAAAGTTATTGGTCGGGGTCTCTATTGGGCTATGCCTTGCCCTAGTTCTGATATTTCTTCCCAAGTTCGGTATTCCGGCTTTCATCTTGCTTTATCTATGTATCGGTGCTGATGAGATTATCCTTTCAGATATGCTGAATAGATTTATTCCCTCTGAGAACAGAGCGACTGTGCTTTCGGCACAAAATCAGCTTAACAGCCTCAGCTATACCTGTGTGGCAGTACTGCTGGGGAAAGCAATGGATTCCTTGGGAATCCAGGTGAGTGCCTTGATCACCGGATTTTTACTGATGATAGGTTTTTCAATCTTATTTTTACACAATAACTTCAAAGAGCATATTTCAACTGACTCGGACTCACTACCCTAATCACTCACGGATATTTTTTCCAAACGTGCAGGAACTTACTTGCTCTCCATTTGCTTTCGACACCGGTGCTCTCAGGCAGGCCGTGCGGGACATCTTACAGAATTTACATTTGGTCAAGCGCTGGGAACAAGGCGGGGAAAAAGAAGGTGGGGACGGCGTTTCGGTTGCCTTCTTCGAGAGCCATTAAAAAAAGGATCGCCACTAATCTGCGTCCTGTGTTACTGGCGATCCTTTTGCGCCGGTTCCCTGGATCCGGCGCCCACAAGGCTATTAAATTGCGATTATTTTATACCAGATGCTTGAATAATGCAAGGGTTTGTGATAATTAGCACGAACAAGGTGATGCGGCGGGGCAGAAGGAAGGCGCTGCCAGCCGGAATCAATGGTCAGTTTCTTTGTCATCCTGAATGCTATGACTTTATCAAGAGTCGTAGGTCGGGTGGAGCGGCAGCGCAACCCGACAGAAC
>DAONFX010000031.1:0-20101 GCA_035403825.1 Anaerolineaceae bacterium | reverse complement strand
GCAGTCCCTTGCCTGAAAAAAGGTAAAATAAGGCATCTGGATGCGGGCGGCCGCCGGCATCTATGAAAACATCACTTAGGAGAAGGGGTTCGATGATTTTTCACATCACAACCACAACAGAATGGGAAACCGCCCTCAAAACCGGCGGGTACACGCCCCAGCCCTTCACTCGCGACGGCTTCATCCATTGCTCCGACCTTTATCAGGTCGAGGAAGTTGCCAACCGCTTTTATCGGGATTTGCCGGAATTGATCATCCTGGGTATTGACCCCGACCTGACGGGCATCCCGCTGGTCTACGAAAACCTGGAAGGCAAAACGATGCGCTTCCCCCACCTCTACGGCAGCCCACTGCCCGTGGAATCGGTCAAAGCCGTGATTTCGCTGATCCGCGATGACAAAGGCGATTGGCGCCTGCCGCCCGCAATGCGGCGTTCAAAACCGCCGCTGATGAACGAACTGCCTATGGGTCTCCCCGGAAAACTCTACCGTTCGGTAATGCCCGGCAGCCGCATGTTCGACCCTGAAGATCAGGTGATGAACCTCTATGCGCAAAACGGCATTCAGACGGTCGTGGTGCTCAACTCCGAACTCGATATGCGCGAGCACGCCCTGCGCGACCCGCGCGAGCGTTACGCCCAGGCCGGTCTGGACCAAATTCACGCCCCCGTCCCGGATTTCTCCGCTCCGTCCGCCGGCACCTGGAACGCCGCCCTGCAGCAAGTGGCAGCGCTCTTGCGCGCGGGTACGATTGTCGCCGTGCACTGCCACGCCGGCATCGGGCGCACCGGCATGTTCTGCGCCTGCCTCGCCCAGGAAGTGCTGGGGCTCAGCCCGCAGGAATCCATCACATGGGTGCGCGGCTGCATCCCCGGCGCGGTTGAGACCGAATTTCAAAAGCAGTTTGTGCTGGAGTACCCCCTGACCCGCTGAAAATGAGGCTGTCCAAAAAGAAGTGGCTTTCCTTTTTGGACAGCCCAAAGTGGGAGAACGTGCCTGGTTTATCCCTCGTTTTGGTAGCGTAAATCCGCCAAAGACCATAAAAACGGACACGGAGTGGGAAATCAAAAAGGGCTGTCCGACTTTTGGAACAGCCCCTTCAACCATGCCTGTGTATCTTATCGGATTTCCATCGGCAGCGAGAAGGTCAAGCTGCTGCCAGTGCGGTTCACCACCCGGACGATATAGTCCCCGGCTTTGGGCAGCAGATCATTGAAGCTGGCTGCCCCCGCGCTGGAGGAAAGCAGCTCCGTTCCATCGACGTGAGTAATCGCGAGGACCGCTTTATCCCCAGGCTGAACCGAGACTTTCAGGCGCTGCCCTTTATTCGCCCACACCAGGTATTCATGCGTGCTGTTTGCCGGCACCTTTCCAGAAGCGGTCAGGCCGTACGCGCCCGCGGGGAAGCTCAGCCTTTCCGGAATTTCCAGAGATACCGTGAACTCAACTTCCTGCGGATTGGCAGCCGCGTCGATGTACCAGTCCCCGTTCGCCTTCAGGTAACCCTGATAGCTGGTTTTCCCTTCGGATATCGGCAACAGCACCGCGCCGTTCGCCCCGCTGACGCCCAGCACGACTTTATTCGCGCTGATCAGTGAGATTTTGACCAGCTGGTTCTTCGCCGCCCAGAACACAAAGCGGCGCACGGAATTGTAGGCTGCGCTGCTTTCAAGGCTGATGTTCGTCGTCCCTTCGGCAAAGCTCAGGCGGATTGGGTCGTACACCACCGGCCGAGGCGTAGCGGATTGCGTGATATACGTGATTCCCACGGTCGGGACGCGCGTTTCGGTCGGCGGCAGCGCTGTTGCTGTCGGCGGCAGCGCGGTCGCGGTCGCTGGCTCGGCAGTGGGCGGCATGGGCGTAGCGCTTGGGGGTAGCGCTGTATTATCCGGCGGAGGGGCTGGATTCGTGTTGGTCGGCGCGGCCTGCGTCACCAACGCGATGCGCGTCAGCGTTGCCCCGGCAAAGATTGCAGCCTGGGTTTGCACGTCCTCAAAACTGAGCGGCTGCGAGCCCATGCAGGCCCCCAGCATAAAAGCCGCCGCCAGCAGTACAACAACACTACTCCAGATATTTTTCATCCTGCCTCCTGACACTTCCATAACCTGACTTCGTTGCAAGAAGCTTTCCAGTTCCCCGGAAAAAGCCTGCATTGGAATCCAGCCGTGCTGTGCCCAAATGCGCAGATCGACACGGAAAAATGCTGGAATTCTTTGGACAATCCTGAATTAATCGTAATCCTTATTCGCGTTTATGTTATCATTTGTTTTGACAAACCAAGATCGGAGCGAACGATGGCAAAAACCTTGTTGCTGATGAGACACGCGAAATCAAGCTGGCACGATAAAGACCTGCCCGATTACCAACGCCCGCTCAAGAAACGCGGCGCGGAAGATGCGGCTGAAATCGCCGAAGTTCTGCGTGAGAACGAACTGGTCCCGCAAATCATTTTGTCCTCCCCCGCGCTGCGCGCCAGCCAGACCGCCGAGATTGTTGCCAAGGTTTGCAATCTTGAGCAGAAAATCAACTATGTCAACAGTTTTTACATGGGGGAAGTGCGGGAATTTGTTGAACAGCTCCAACAACTGGATGATGGGCTGGAAAGGGTGATGATTATCGCCCACAATCCGGGTCTGGAAGCCTTTATGCAGCTGCTGGACGGCAAGATTGAAGCCCTCCCTACTGCAGCGCTCGCTTACATCAGTCTTGACCTGCACAAATGGTCGGATATTACGAAAGACAGCACCGGAGAACTGATCGGATATTGGGATCCGGAAAATCTCGACAAGCAAGCTCAGGAGAGCGAAATGGGCAAGAATAAGAAAGATAAGAAAGATAAGAAAGAAAAGAAAGAAAAGAAAGAGAAGAAGGACAAGAAGTAAGCACGTCCTTTCTATCCGGCAATTTTCTTTTCCGCAAGTTTTGACAGGCGCTAATCTGTCAGGCAGATCAATGCGCCCTGTTTCAGATTAAGAACTTCCCAAATCCCCTCATATCCCCCCGCGCGAAAAGCGTTTATCCTGACTGCTGCTCTGCCGGCCTGAACTGGACGCTTTGCCAGATTTTCAGCGCATGCTGTAAGTCCGCGGCATTGTCCAGGTAAAATGAAGTTTGCGCGCAGCCGTTTTCAGCGGTGGTAAAGGCGTGCAGCGCCAGCCGGGTATGTTTGGGCGTGATAGCTTCCACCTGCAGGGTTCCAAAACGAATCAGCGCTCCCTCCTGCTCCTCGATGATTTCCAATTCCTCCGCCTGGGCTTTGGCGCGCAGGTTTGCCAACAGCGCCGCCTGCTCCTTTGCGCCGCTGTACGAGAACACGACCACACCGATAGTGATGCCCACGGTCCAGAACACAATATGCGCGTCTTCCCGGCGGCGTTGAAAGCCTTCCGGCAGGTCGATGCTCCATTGAGGGGTTAGCTGCTGTCTCATAGAGCAATTCTATCAGACCACGCCTTATTCCTCAATTTTCTTCAGCTGCTTGTGCAGCCAGATGGTGCCGGTGGGTTGGTACTGGCGCACGACCAAGATGGAGCACTCAGCCTCTTCCAGCAGGCTGTCGTTCAGCGTGCCAAAGATTTGGTCCGGGCTCAACACTTCTTCCGCCGCGCCGATAATCATCAGGTCATAATTGCCGCGCTTGCTTTCCTCCAGAATCCCTTCCAATACCGAAGAAACGGTTTCCGCCTTCAATTCCACGTAAGGCGGCACTTCACCCAGCTCAAGCTCCACGATGTCATGCAGCTGCGCCTGCTGGTCTTCCACCAGCTCGGCGTCGTCATAGTGCAGGATCAGGCGCAACGCCGTGACCGGAATCGGTTCCGGGGTAGCCAGATCCCGCGCCAGGCGCAGCGCCAGGCGCGCGTTAGGGCCGTTCCCCACCGGTACCAAAATCCGCCGGATCCCGCGCTCCAGCCCGCGGTCCCGCAGAACTCCCACGTCGCGCTGGGCGGTCATGACGATTTCTTTCAAAATATTGTTGGGCGTATGGACCTTGCTCTCGTCCTTGGGGTAGCCCAGGAGCACCATGGAAATTTCCCGGTGCCGGGCTAACTCGTCAAGTACGGCGTCTTCAACATGCCGGGCGGCCTTGCTCTTGACGTACAGCGGCACATTCCGGCTCTGGGCGATCGGCGCGGTCACCGCCAACAGCTGGCGCTTCATCGCTTTTTGCTCTTCCACAAAGGCCGGCACTTGCTCCTCTGACAGGTTAAAAGGCGTCTTTTTGACGCTGAAAACGCAGATGCTGGTATCCTCCTGCTGGTCCACCAACCGGGCGGCCAGGCGCGTCAGGCTCATCGCGGTATCCTGGTGCACAGCCGCCACCAAAATCCTCCCGCCGCCTTCCTCGAGTTCCAGTTTTTGCTGCAGTTCCGCCCGCGTATTGTAGGAGCGCGCCACCCAAAAGATAAGCGACAAACCCACCAGTACCGCAGCCAGGAATAGCAGCGCTTTCGGGTCGGCAAAAGCGATGATGAGTACGCCCGAAGCAGCCGCGAGGTACGGTGTGAGCGGGTAGAAGGGTACCTTGAAAGGGCGCTCGATATTGGGTTGGTCACGGCGCAAGCGCAGCATGGCCAGGCTGGCCCAGAAGAGCACGAACATGTATCCCGCGCTGGAAATGTAACTCAAGAAATCCACCACCCCGATAGCGGCTACCAGCGCGCTGATCAGCGCGATCAGAATGATGGCGGTATAAGGCGTACGCCAGCGGCTGAGCCTTGAAAACACGCGCGGCCACACGCGTTCACGGCTGAGCGTGAAGGCTTCGCGCGTGGCCGAGAGCATGGCGGAATTGACGGAAGTCAGCGTAGCTACGATGCCGGCCGCCGCCATGATCTGGACTCCTCCGTTCGGCCAGAACCTGGCCGCTGCGTCGGTCAGGGCGGTCGTAGAACCCGCCAGCTGCCGGAAAGGTATTGTGCCGATGGTAACCAGCGAGACTAGCGAGTAAACCAGCGTGGCAATCCCCAGGCTCATTAAAATGCCCAGCGGTATGTTGCGATTGGGCTTGGTGATCTCTTCCGCGTCGTCGGCGATAACCTCGAAACCGACATAGGCGTTGTAGGTCAGCGCGATAGCCGAAAGCATACGTGCGATGATCTGAAAAGTGTTTTGCCCGGCAAATACCACATGCCCGGAGCTAAAGGTCGCCGGGCTGAAGCCGTTCGGGTCGGTCAGCCCACGGATGATGTAAAACGCAAAGACAATGAGCAGGAAAGCACCCAGGACAATCTGGAAGTTCCCCACCTTCGTGACGCCGCGGACGTGCATAGCCGCCACGACCACAATTACCGCGAGCGCCACCGGGATGATTGGCAAAACCGGGAAAAAGACCTTCAGCGATATCGCGAAACCAATCGCCGAAAGCGCCGCGTAAAAAGTGCTGGACAGGCAGTCCAATGAACCGACCAGGAACATAAGCAGCCCGTTGCCAAAGCCCTGACCGACATAGGTCATCGCTCCGCCGGTCACGGGATAGGTGGTCGCGAGTTCACAGTAGTTTAGCGCGATGCTGAGCGTGAGCACGCCGCCAAGAACCAGTGCCAGCACCGCCTTCGGCCCCGCAATACCAGCCGCGTGCCCGGTCAGAACAAAGATTTCCGCCGCGATCGTTCCCGCGGTGCCCAGCATGATCACCTGGAGTAGGTTTAACTGCCGCTTGAGCTTTCTTTTTGCCATCGCATATACCCCGGAACATTTGTTGTACCTTTTATTGATTTTATCCTGACTTTGTTTATTGCGCCGTACCCCTGAGGCTGTTATGATTAACCTGCTGCGATTAACCCAGATTTGTCTCAACCGGAGGAGCACTATGTCTGTTCTGACCCTCATCCTTGCCGGCGGAGCCGGCAGCCGCCTGAGTATTCTCGGAGAAAAACGCGCGAAACCAGCCGTACCCTTCGCCGGTAAGTACCGCATCATTGATTTTCCCCTCTCCAACGCCGTCAATTCCGATCTGTACCGCCTGGCCGTCCTGACCCAATTCCGCCCGCACTCCCTGATGCAGCATCTCGGCATCGGCGAACCCTGGGACCTGAACCGCCGCCCGCCCAACGGTCTCCAAATCTGGCAGCCTTTCCGCGGGCGCTCCCAGCAGGATTGGTACCGCGGCACAGCCGATGCCCTCTACCAGAACCGCAGTTTCATCCAGGATGCCAACAGCGACACCCTGCTCATCCTCTCCGGCGACCATATCTACAAACAAGACTACCGCGACCTGCTGCGCTTCCATCAATCCAAAAATGCCGACCTGACCGTGGCGGTGATGAACGTCAGTCCGCAGGATGTCAGCCGTTTCGGTATCATGAGCGTGGATTCCGCCCAGAAAATCACAAAATTCGCAGAGAAGCCCAAGAAGTCCGACAGCACCCTGGCCTCCATGGGCATCTACGTCTTTAACACCAGATTCCTGCTCGAACAGCTCGAGCTGGACGCCGCCCAGCCCAATTCCGCCCATGATTTTGGTAAGAACATCATCCCCCACATCGTGGAAATGGGGCGCGCCTTTGCCTATCCCTTTGTCGGCTACTGGGTGGACGTCGGCACCATTCAAGCCTACTGGGAAACGAGCATGGCGCTTCTGGAAGAGGAACCCTCCCTCGATCTATACGATACGGATTGGATTATCCATACACGCTCCGAGGAGCGCCCGCCCGTAAAGATTATGCCGCCCGGAACGCTTGAAAAAAGCATGGCGTCCAACGGCTGCAATATCTGCGGCACGGTTATCAACAGCGTGCTTTCTCCCGGCGTCATCGTGGAAAAAGGCGCTGTCGTGCGTAACAGCGTCATCATGAACGACACCATCATCCGCGCGGGCGCTTCGGTGGCCAATTGCGTGCTGGATAAGCACATTGAAGTTGGCCCCGCGGCCCAGCTCGGTTACGGCAAAGATTCCATCCCGAATCAATTGGAGCCGAGCAACCTGTATACAGGCATCACCATTGTCGGCAAATCCGCCGTCATCCCCGCCAAGGCCGTTATCGGCAAGAACTGCCGCATCGACCCGGACACCGGGCCTTCGGATTACGAGACGCTCGACATCCCCAGTGGTGGCAGCATCCTGAAGAAATGACGAGGTGAAGATGAGCACTGACCTGCAGCAAACACCCGCCTGGCAAGCGCTGGAAGCACACTATGCGCAAGTGAAAGACCTGCACATGCGCGCGCTTTTCGCGCAGGAACCTGACCGCTTCGAGCGCTTTTCCATCCGGTTCAAAGACATCCTCTTTGACTATTCCAAGAACCGCGTTACCGATGAGACCATACGCCTGCTTCTGAACCTGGCGGAGGACGCGCAGCTTGGCGCGCAAATCGAAGCCATGTTCAGCGGCGAGAAAATCAACAATACCGAGGGACGCGCCGTCCTGCATACCGCTCTGCGCAATCAATCCGATGCTCCCGTTATGCTGGACGGCGTGGACGTTATGCCGGAAATCCGGCGGGTGCTGGCAAAGATGCGCCGCTTCAGCGAAAGCGTTCGCTCCGGGGAATGGCGCGGCTTTACCGGCAAACCAATTACGGATATCGTCAATATCGGCATCGGCGGTTCGGACCTGGGACCCAAGATGGTCTGCGCGGCGCTGAAACCCTACGGCAAACACGGTCTGCGCGTGCATTTTGTCTCCAATGTGGACGGCACCGATATCGCCGAAACGCTGAAACTGCTGAACCCCGAGACCGCGCTCTTCCTGATTGCCTCAAAAACCTTCACCACCCAGGAGACGATGACAAACGCCCATACCGCGCGGGACTGGTTCCTGGCGCGCTCCGGCGAAGAGCGCTATATCGCGCAGCACTTCGCCGCCATGTCCACCAACACCCAGGCCGTCCGGGCATTCGGAATCGACCCCGCGAACATGTTCGAATTCTGGGACTGGGTGGGCGGGCGCTACTCGCTTTGGTCCGCCATCGGGCTGCCCATTGCGCTTTTCGTCGGGATGGACAACTTCGAAGCCCTCCTGCGCGGCGCTTACGCGGCTGACCAGCACTTCCGCAGCGCTCCTTTCTCGCAAAACATTCCCGTGCTCATGGCGCTGCTGGGCATCTGGTACAACAACTTCTTTGGCGCGCAGACCCACGCCATCCTGCCCTATGAACAGTACCTGGAATACTTCCCGGCATACTTCCAGCAAGGCGACATGGAAAGCAACGGCAAAGGCGTCAGCCGCACCGGTGAGTTTCTGCGCTACTCCACCGGTCCCATCATCTGGGGGCAGCCGGGCACCAACGGGCAGCACGCCTTCTTCCAACTTATCCATCAGGGCACCAAGCTTATCCCTTGTGATTTCCTGGCGGGCGTGGAAACCCAAAACCCGCTCGGCAGCCACCATGCCATCCTGCTCTCCAACTTTCTGGCGCAGACCGAAGCCCTGATGAAAGGCCGCACGCCGGAAGAAGCGCGGGCAGAGCTGGCTGCCCAAGGCTTCGCCGGAGCGGAGTTGGAACTGCTGGTGCGCGCCAAAACCTTCCCGGGCAACCGTCCGACCAACTCCTTCCTCTACCAAAAGCTCACCCCCGAAACGCTCGGCACCCTCATCGCGCTCTACGAGCATAAGATTTTCACGCAGGGGATCATCTGGCGGATAAATTCCTTTGACCAGATGGGGGTGGAACTGGGCAAACAGCTTGCCAAAGCCATCCTGCCTGAATTGGAAGGCGCCGCGCTCGTGAATACGCACGATTCGTCCACCAATGGACTGATTAACGCCATAAAATCCCGCCGTGAATAAGGAGAACTGCATGAAAACCCTGAAGGTCCTGTTCCTTGCCGCTGAAGCCGACCCATTGGTTAAGGTAGGCGGTTTGGGCGATGTTGCCGGTTCTCTTCCCCAGGCGCTGCGGGCTTTGCCTGCCGAAGATTCCAATGGCGTCCGCGCGGACGTGCGCCTGCTGCTGCCCTACCACGACGCTGTGCGCCAAAAGCTGCCCACTGCCGAATTTTTGTTCAGCTTTCCGGTCGAATCGAAAACCGGCGCGCTCAACGCGGAAGTCTACTACAGCGAGGTGAACGGCGTGCCGGTCTACCTGATTGGCGGCGAACCCATATCCAACAGCCCGGTCTACAGCCCGGATTCCGCCGCGGACGGGCGCAAATACGTGTTCTTCTCCGCCGCCGCGCTGGGGTTTATAGACCGCCTGGAGTGGAAACCGGATATCGTGCACGCCAACGACTGGCACACCGCCCTGGTGGTGTACCTGCTCAAGCTGCGCCGTAAAGCCTCCCCCGCCGCCGCGCACCCTAAAACCGTGTTCACCATGCACAACCTGCCCTTCATGGGCGCGGGCACCGAAGCCGCCTTCGACAACTACGGCATCCCGCCCAGCCGCTACAGCCGGGTGCCCTGGTGGGGCAAAAAATTCCCGCTGCCTCTGGCAATACAGACCGCCGACCGCGTGACGACCGTTTCTGAAACCTACGCGCAGGAAATCCTCACCCCCGAATTCGGCTGCGGACTGGAAAAACTGCTCCAGACCCGGCACAAAGTCGTCTCCGGCATCGTGAATGGGCTGGATATGGACGCTTGGGATCCCAGCGCAGACCAACGCCTGCCCGCCTCTTTCAGCGCCGAAACGCTCGATTCCCGTGCTGCCAACAAGACCGCGCTCGCGCAGGAATTTGACCTGGACCCCGACCCCAACCTCCCCCTGCTGGTGCTCGTCTCGCGCATGGACCAGCAAAAGGGCGTGGACCTGGCCGTCCAGGGACTGGCCAGCCTGGCAAAGCGCCGCTGGCAGGCCATTCTGCTCGGGACAGGCAACCCGGAGCTGGAAGAAGCCTGCCGCAAACTGGAAAAGGCGCACCCCAGGCGCGTACGCGCAGCCATCCGCTTCGATGTCAACCTTTCGCGCCGCATGTACGCCGGCGGCGACATCCTGCTGATGCCATCGCGCTACGAACCCTGCGGATTAGCGCAAATGATGGCCATGCGCTACGGCTGCGTCCCGCTGGCGCGCGCTACCGGCGGCTTGCAGGATACTATTCGCGACGTCAGCATCCACCCTGAGAGCGGCACTGGCTTCTTGTTCAAGCCCGCCACCGCCGCGGACTTTGCCGGCGCGCTCACAAGAGCGCTCGATCTCTTCCCGGACCGCGGCGCCTGGCAGGCGATGCAGCGGCGTGGCATGCGCCAGGACTTCTCCTGGTCCAGGTCCGCGCTCAAATACCTGCGCCTGTATCAGGGCCTGGTCGCGAAGTAAGGCCGCAAAAGCAGGACGGCAGGAACAGCAAAACAGCGGCGCCCGCGGGCGCCGCTGATGATTCTAATCTGATGCTCCTCAAGCCTTCCGGCGCTTTTCCAGGACGTTAAGCAAAACGCTGAACGCGTCGGCGAAGGCTTGCACGCCCTCCACTTCCAACTGCGCGGTCACTTGCGGCATCGAAATTCCAAGCGCCTCCAGGCGGTCGAACAGAATCCGGGCTTCTTCCAGGTCTTCCGTGATGCTCTCGCGCACCTGGCCGTGGTCCAGAAAAGCCGCCAGCGTCTGCGGCGGCATGGTACTGACCGTATCCGCGCCAATCAGTTCCTCCACGTAGAGCACATCCCGGTAAGCCGGGTTCTTGGTGCTGGTCGATGCCCACAGCGGCCGCTGCTTGCGCGCGCCCAAAGCTTCCAGCCTCGCAAAGCGCCCGGAGCCAAAGACCTGTAAAAACTGCGCGTACGCGAGGCGCGCGTTGGCAATCGCGGCCTTGCCAGCCAGCGCCAACGCCTCCGCGCTGCCGATAGTGTGCAGGCGCGGGTCAATGTGCGAATCCACGCGTGAAATGAAGAACGACGCCACCGAGGCAGTCCCCTCCAGCGGCAGTCCGGCCTGCGCGCGCTGCTCAAGCCCGCTCAGATAAGCCTCCATCACTTCGCCGTAGCGCTCACGCGAGAAAATCAGGGTCACGTTCACCGGAATGCCTGCGGCTGTCGCCGCCAGAATCGCCGGCAAACCAGCCTTCGTTGCGGGAATCTTAATCATCAGGTTCGGGCGCTTTACCCGCCCCCAAAGCGCCTCCGCCTGCGCCAGCGTCTCCGCGCTCTTATCCGCCAGGAATGGGCTTACCTCCAGGCTGACGTAGCCGTCTGCGCCGCCCGAGCTCTGATACAGCGGCAGGAACAAATCCGCCGCCTCCTGAATATCCTCAATCGCCAGCCGGAAAAAGACTTCCTCAGCGCTCAAGGCTGGATCGCCAAGCGGCTTCAGGCTCTCATTGTAATCGCTGGATTTGGCGATCGCGTTCATGAAGATTGAAGGGTTGGAGGTCACACCGCGGATTTCCTCGCGCGCAATCATCCCCGCCATCTCCCCGTTCCGCAGCAGGCTGCGCTGAATATTGTCATACCAGACTGACTGGCCCAATGCCCATAATCGTTGCGTGCTGTTCATTCCGTTGAAAATCTCCTTCTGCTTAATCTCCCTGCCCGGCGGCTTTCCCCTCCCAGCCGCAAACCGCCCGACAACCTCCCTTTTCCGCTGCGGACTGGGCCTCAGCCTTTTCCACGAAATCGGGAATGGAAGTCCAGGCAATGCCTAGCCGGCAGCCCAGCGCGCTGCTCATTCAGCCTGACCCTGATTTTTCTTTTTCCCGTCTGCCTTCCGCAGAAACAGTTTGGTGATTTCTTCAACCACTGCCGGGACCAACCCCAAACCAATGACCGCCATCCATTCCTGTGCCGCCAGAAAATGCGTGTTGAATACCGGCTGCAGGAAAGGCACATTTACCACCAGCAGCATCACCAGCAGGCTCACCAGCACAGCCGGCTGCATGGCCGGGTTTGAGAACACGCCCAATTTGAAAACCGACACCCTTTCGGAGCGGACGGTGTACGCCCGAAAAAGCTCGCACAGCGAAAGCGTCACGAACGCCATGGTTTCAGCCGTCAAAACGTCCACGCCGGCCCAGTCGAAGCGCAGCAGTGTCAGGAATGGGTTCGCGCCCGCGGGCAGAGCCGCTCCGGGGTGCCGCCACAACCCCAACAGGAAAGCGCCCAGCACCGCGGCAGTCTGGAAGATGGTTTGGATGACCAGGCCGGTTGTCATACTTTTGTTGATGACAGGCTCGTTTTTAGGGCGCGGGGGCTGCTGCATTACGTCTGGATCGCCCTTCTCCACCGCCAGAGCCAAAGCCGGCAAGCCGTCGGTCAGCAGGTTCAGCAGCAGCAGTTGGATTACGGTCAACGGCATCGGCAGCCCCAGGAGCGTGGCAAGGAAAATAATCATGATTTCTGCCAGGTTGGAGGAGAGCAGGAAGAACACAAACTTGCGGATATTGGCATAAATCACGCGCCCCTGCTCCACCGCCGCCACGATACTGGCGTAATTGTCGTCCGTCAGCACCATATCCGCGGTGCCTTTCGCCACGTCCGTGCCGGTGATGCCCATTGCCACGCCAATATCAGCTTTCTTCAGCGCCGGCGCGTCGTTCACCCCGTCTCCGGTCATGGCAACAACTTCGCCGTTGGTCTGCAAAGCCTGCACGATGCGCAGCTTGTGCTCCGGCGAAACCCGCGCGAAGATGGACACCTCTCGCACCGCGTTTTCCAGCTCGGCGTCGGATAGTTTTTCCACATCGGCGCCAGTCAGCGCCTTGCCGTTGCTGGCGATACCAAGGTCTTCCGCGATATGCCTGGCGGTAAGCGGGTGGTCTCCGGTAATCATAATCGGGCGGATGCCCGCGGATTTGCACAGAGCCACCGCGTCTTTCACTTCCGGTCTGGCTGGGTCAATCATCCCCACCATGCCCACAAAGGTCATGTCCTTCTCGACATGCGCGGCTTCCAAATTTTCGGGCAGTTCCGGCAAGAGCCGGTATGCCAGCCCCAAAACGCGCACGCCCTGCGAAGCCAGGTTCGCGTTGCGGGCTTCAATGCGAGCGCGCCATTCTTCTTCCAATGGCACCAGCTGACCGTCCACAAATAAGGAATCCGCGATGTTTAGCAAACCATCCACCGAGCCTTTGGTATAGGCCAGGTAGCGCGCCTCTTCCGACGCTTCCCAGTTCCACAGGTCCCGCAGCGCCTCCGGGAGCTCTTCCCGGCTGGCAGGCAGGCGGTGGGCAGTGGTCATGCGCTTACGTTCAGAATCGAAAGGCAGCTCAGCCTCGCGCGGCAGCGCTTCGCTGAGCAGTTTTTTGGAAAGCCCCATGCGCGCCGCGGCGACCACCAGCGCGCCCTCGGTCGGGTCGCCAATCATCACAATATGGTCTTCTTTTTCAGGGTGCGGCTCAATCACCGCGTCACTGCAGAGCGTGCCGCCGGTCAGGATGTGCAGCAGGGTCGGGTGCTCTTTCAGCATCCTGACCTGGTCTTCATCCGGCGCTTCCACCCGCAGGACTTCCTGCAGCCCTCGGATTACGCCGTTCTCGGCTTCGTGCGTAAAATCCAAAACGTGATTCGCCATGTCCACTACGGTCACAGTCATCCGGTTTTCGGTCAGCGTGCCGGTCTTGTCCGAACAAATCACGCTGACCGAACCAAGCGTCTCGACCGCCTGCAGCTTACGGATCAGCGCGTGGCGCTTGATCATCTCGCGCATCCCCAACGCCAGGCTGATGGTCACGACTGCCGAAAGACCCTCCGGCACCGCGGCAATCGCCAGCCCGACGGCAACCATGAAGCTTTCCACAATTGCGCCGGAGCTTGCCCGCGTGAAGCCCTGCGCGAACACGCCGCTGCGCGCCAGCCCCAACACGAACACCAGCCCGCAAATTAACAGCGCGAAGAGACCCAGAGTCTTGCCCAGTTTATCCAGTCTTTCCTGCAGCGGCGTTTTCCCTTCATCCAGAGATTGGAGCATTCCGGCAATCCTGCCAATCTGGGTGTTCATCCCGGTGGCGGTCACCACGCCGTGCCCGCGGCCGTAATTCACCAGCGTGGCAGAAAAAAGCATATTCTTGCGGTCCCCCAGGGCGGCATTATCCGGCAGCACAGCGGAGGCGTTTTTCTGTACCGGTACGGACTCCCCTGTGAGCGCGGCTTCTTCCACGCGCAGGTTGACGGACTCCAGCAGCCGGATATCAGCCGGCACGTAATTGCCCGCCTCGACGAACACGATATCGCCCGGCACCAGCTCCCGCGCGGGCACGGTCAGGCGCCTTCCCTCGCGCAGCACCTGGCATTCCGGAGCAGCCATTTTCTTTAATGCCGCCAGCGATGCCTCAGCCTTGCTTTCCTGCACCACCCCGAGGATTGCGTTTAGCACCACGATGAGCAAGATGATGCCCGCCTCAATCCAATCTCCCAGCAGCGCGGAAACAAGAGCAGCCACCATCAGCAGGATGACAATAAAATCCTTCAGTTGGCGCCCGAGCAGCTCCCAAAACGAAGGCAGCGCTTTCTCCTGAAGCTCGTTAAAGCCGCAGCGCATTTGCCTTTCCTGCACCTCAGCCAGCGTCAGCCCCTGCTCCGCGTTCGTTTCCAAACCGGCAAGGGCATCTTCCACGCCTCTGGCGTGCCAGACCTGGTCTGCCATGACGATGTGATTTTCAAGGGGATTTTTTGGATCCATTTCTGCCTCCGCTCAGCTTAAATTATACAATATCGATTGTTCCAAATACACTTTTCCGGAAGAGGCCAACGTTCAAGATGAAAACCAGGCGTCAAGGAAGCGCCCGCGGGTGTATAATCCGCGTTTGGGAAATCAATCCTGGTATTGTTTTCCCACGGGATGCCGAAAATACCTTTTTAAAAGTCATTGAGGAGAAGCATGGCAAAGCGCACACTCAAAAGGCAGTTAAATCTCACCCAGGTGATTATGCTCGGCACTGCCGGAACGCTGGGTTCCGGCATCTTCATCCTCACTGGCCACGCCGCCGCCGTGGCGGGGCCTGCAACAATTCTGGCTGTAATTATCGCGGGCATCCTGAGCTTCAGCATCGCGCTGAACTACTGCGAACTCGCGACCACCTACCCCGAAACAGGCGGCGCTATGACCTACGTGCGCGAGGCCTGGGGAAAAGGGCTGCTTGCCTTCCTGGTCGGCTCGATGGACAGCATTTCCAGCACCTTTTATTGCGCCCTGTCCGCGGTCGGCTTTGCCTATTCCCTGTCAGTATTCATTCCTGGCTTGCCCATCGTTCCGGTGGCAATCGCGGCCATCCTGGCGTTCGTCATCCTGAACATCCTTGGCGTGACCAACGTTGGCAACATCCAGATTGTGATGGGTATCCTGCTGCTGAGCGCCTTCACGTTTTACATTGTCGGCGGGTTCTTGCTGCCTAACGGCTTCAACGCCGAAACCTTCCTGAACGGCGGCAAGTTCTTCATCGGCGATAACTTCTGGCAAAATCTCACGTCCATCCTGCGCACCATCGCGCTCATCTATGCGCTGTACGTCGGCTTTGAGGTCATTGCGGATGACGCGGAAGAAGTGAAGAACCCCACCAAAAACATCCCGACCGCCATCATCGTCAGCCTGATTATCATCACGCTGGTGTATTCCCTTTCGGTAACGGTCGCGCTGGGGACGACGCCCTGGCAGCAGTTGGCCGGCTCTGAGACCGCGCTCTCGGATACAGTCCGCAAGTTCTCGCCGATGCTCGGCGTCGCCATCATCGGCGCAGCCGGCATGATTGGCGCGCTTACCTCGGTCAACTCGTCCATGCTGTCCGCCACGCGCGAAAGCTTCACGCTCAGCCGCGACGGCGCCTGGCCGGCTGTGCTTTCCAGGCTGAATAAAGCCCGCGTACCCTTCATGGCCATCCTGGTAATCGGCCTGATTTCCATGTTTATCACCGGAATTGGTCTGGTCAATTTCCTGAGTTACATCACCTCAGCGGGTTATTTGTTTGTGCTGTTCTTCTCGAATATGGCGATGATAAAACTGCGCTCCAAGTTTCCGTACATCCACCGCCCCTACAAAGTCCCGTTCTTCCCGCTGACTCCGATTGTGGCTTCGCTGACCTGCCTGATTGTGATTTGCTTCTCCGAGCTAAGAGCCCTGGCTTTCACCGCCGGCATCCTGCTGCTCTTCGCATTGTATTACTACGCGCGCATCGGTTTTGCCTCCTGGCAGGAAGCGCACACCCGCAGCCTCTCCCCCGGCAGATACCGCTTGCTGCTGCCCGTGACGGATTTTTCAGGTCTGGATACGCTCATGAAAATCGGCGCGAGCCTGGCTGAAGCTAAAAGCGACATGAATATGTGCATGCTGCTGGTATTGAATCGCAGCGCGGAGCGAACCGAGCAAGTGGTAGAACATTTCCGCCAGACGCGCCAATACGTCATGGAAAAGTTCATCCACTACGCGGTGGAACGCAATGTGCCCACCTATTCCAAGACAGTAACTGCCAGCAGCCTCTCGGAGGGGATTATCAACGAAATTAAAATGGATAACAACGTCCGGCTTGTGCTTCTGCGCATGCCGCATGAAAGCGCCGGTCAAAAACTAATTAACAACACTGTGCAGGAACTTTTCCGTGAGAATATCGTGAACATCGGCGTTCTGTATGATAAAGGGCTCCCTCAACTGCAAAACATTCTGGTTCCCGTAGGCGGCGGGTATCACTGCAGACTTGCCATCCAACTCGCCCACGAACTGGCAGCAATCAACAATGGTCAGGTGGACTTTCTGCGCGTGGTGCCCTCCGAAATCGTCCCGGAGGAATATGAGGACCAGATGGCGTACCTGCAGGAAATCGTGATGAGCGAGCTGAATGGCATCCCAACCGATGCGAGCCTGAACCTCGATCAATCTGATTCGGCGGCGGAATCGATTATCCGGCACGCGCGGCTGGGTAAATCCGACCTTGTAATTATCGGTTCGAGTGAAATCCCGCAGGAAGACGAGCTCTTCGGTGAAATCGTCGAAGATGTAGCCGCACGCGTGCCCTGTTCCACGCTGGTCATTCGTCAGCACGAAAGCCAGGCTGCGTCCTGGCTGCGCCGGCAGCTCAAGAGCATGGAAAAGAGCGCCGAATGAGCATTCCGCTGCTAAAACCTGCCTGACCAGACTTCGGGCTGGGCTTTTTCCACGCAGGCTCTCCGAGCCGTTTACAACGCGTCTGATTTTCCCTGGAGCTTGCCGGCATATTGCTATTTGCACGGCAAAGTGTGTACAATACTTAATGCATACTTTAGAAAGGATGAAGATTATGAACAAGAAAAGCACCATTGCCTTCCTTGTGGCCCTGCTGGCACTGCTCACTTTGGCATGCGGTTTACCGGGAAATCTGGCCGGGCCAAAAACCCCGGTCGTTGAAAAGGGCTCCGGGAAAGTCGTCAGCTCTGAACCCGCTGTTTCGGAATTCCTTACCATCAAGCTTACTGGCGGAGGCGAACTGCGCCTGGTCCAGGGCAGCGAGTACAAGCTGGTGATTGAAGCGGAAGACAACATCCTGCCGCATCTGACCGCGGAGATGGACGGTTCCACGCTCAACCTGGGTTACGAGGAATCGTTGTGGAAAGAGCGTTACCTCCCCACCGAACCCATCATCTACACCGTCACGTTTACCAATTTGGAGCAGCTTATCCTGCTTGGCGGCGCAAAAATCACCTGCGGCGCGCTGGACCTGCCGAGCTTTCGCCTCAATCTCAACGGCGGCGTAGATGTCACGCTGCAAAACGTGCGCGCCGATACGCTCGAGCTACAGCTTGACGGCGGCGCGAATGTCAATATCAGCGGCGAGGTCGGCTATCAATCGCTCCTCCTGAACGGCGCCGGCGCATATTCCGCCCAGGATTTGAAAAGCCGGGATGCAAAGGTGGTCATCAACGGGGCAGGCGATGCCAAAGTCTGGGCCACTGATACGCTCGACATTGCGCTCAATGGGTTTGGCTCCGTCTCCTACTACGGCAGCCCGCAGGTGACGCAGTCATTGGTAGGCTTGGGCACTATCAAGAGCCTGGGAGAGAAATGATGGGCAAGCGGCAGCAAATCGCTTTCGGCGCGGCGCTCTTTCTGATTGGGGCGGCGCTTTTCGCGCGTCCGTACGTTCCCGCGCTCGAACCGTTCTTAAGTTGGCCGCTCCTGCTGGTGCCCTTGGGACTGCTGGGAGTGGTCTGCAGCGCGATTCTCGAGCAAGGCGGCTGGCTGATTAGCGCCGCGCTTATCACGGGCGTCGGCGCCAATCTGTGGGCGGAAAGAGCTTTGGACGGCGGCACCTGGGCTTCAATGGCAGCCTTCCTCGGGCTGGGCTTGATGCTCGCATCCGTTTTCGACCCCGATGAAAAAGATGCCTGGCGCCCGGGACTGATTCTCATCGTTGTGTCTGCCGTAATGTTCTTGCTCCTGGGCGGCAAAAAGTACCTGCCCTGGCCTCAATTTTCCGGGTTTTGGCCGCTGGCTATCGTGCTGGTTGGTCTTGCCTATATCCTGGCAGGTCTCACCCGCAAAAAGAAAGACTCATAGGCACAAAAAAGGAGCCTCGCGGCTCCTTTTTATTATGCCTCCTGATTCCAGGCGGCTTTCAAACGCTCGTAGGTCTCTTCCAGCGTTTCCGGCAAGACCCGCGTCTGCCCGATGACGGAGATGAAGTTCGCGTCGCCGCTCCAGCGCGGAACGACGTGCATGTGCAAGTGTCCGGCGATGCCGGCCCCGGCTGGCGAGCCAATGTTCATCCCGAGATTAAAGCCCTGCGGATGGTAAATGCTCTCCAAAAGCGCCACAGCCTTGCTGGCGGTGCAAATCATCTCTTCCAGCGTTTCCTTGGGCAGCTCCGCCAGTTCCTGGCAGTGCTGGTAGGGCACCACCATCAAATGCCCGTTGCTGTACGGATATAAATTGAGAATGACGTAGGTGCGTTCGCCCCGGTGCACGATCAGGTTCTCCGGGCTGTCCTCTGTCTCCTGTGCCGCGCAAAACACGCAGGTGGGGTCGGTTTTATCTCGTTGAAAATACACTTTTCTCCAGGGGCTGTAAATGTGATCCATCCGCCTATTCTAACCCAATTTCCGGGAAACCAACCATTTTCAAGCTTCTATTGACAAAACCCGCGCCCGCACATAAAATATGACCGTTTGGTCACAGTCAGGGAAAGCTTTATGCCCACAAAAACCTTTTTGAACCTATCCGAAACAAAGCGCGCTCAAATCGAAAACGCGGCTGTCCGCGAGTTCGCCCGGAACGGGCTGCGCGGCGCCTCGGTGAACGCCCTGGTGGCAGGCTCGGGCATCGCCAAAGGCTCATATTATCAGTATTTCTCCGGCATGGAGGATGTTTTTCAGCACATCCTCTCCATCGCCCGCCAAAAAAAGTTAGCGCTGGCGAACACACTCAATTCCTCCAACGGCCGGGATATGTTCACGTATTTGCGCTGGCTCTTCCAGGTGGAAATCCTGTTTGAACTGCGCGAGCCCGAACTTTCCGCCATCGAGCATCACGCCTTTCTGGAGAGCCTGAACAGCAGCGCGCCCGTAGATGAAAACGCGCCGTTGATTGGCGGCCCCTCATTCTTCAACGAGTTCCTCGCCCAGGGAATCCTCGCGGACGACGTCGCTACCTGGGTGGATACCAAACTTGGCGCGCATTTGCTCGGCGCAGCCTACCACCTGCTTACGCACCAACTCGTCGTGCGCCTGGGCGAAAGCGCCGAAACCCTGCGCTCCGGCAAAGCTGACATCCGCGAAGATCCGCTTGCCCAGAGCCTGCTGGATAACCTCATGGACCTGCTGGAGGCCGGGCTGGCGCGGGAACCTGCCATCCGCAAGGACTTTTACTCCAAATAGCCCGACAAACCAAAAAGGCTGTCCTAAAAGTTGGACAGCCTTTTTGGTTTTCCTCCTCCGTGCCCGTTTCTATGGGCGTTCGCGGATTTGCGCAATCACAACCAGGCGAAACCAGGCACATTCTCCCACTTTGGGCTGTCCAATAGAAATGCCTGCTCTTTTTGAACTGCCTTTCGTTTACCCCGGAAGGGAGTTACAATCCGGGGTTTTTCACCCCCAGGCAGGTGCCTACCTGACAGGCTCCGCGGATCCAGCCGTGGTCTGCGGGCACCAGCTTGTGCTTGTCCACAACATCCTCCAGCGGCGTGCTGCTCATCGCGTCGTCCATGCGGACTGCCATGTGTCCGAACTGCCCGGTCTCCACCATCAAGACGCTCCACTCCGCCAATTGGGTTGCCAGCAGACGGTCGGAAGCAGTCGGCGTGCCGCCGCGCACCAGCGCGCCCAGGATGG
>DAONFX010000030.1:0-20255 GCA_035403825.1 Anaerolineaceae bacterium | reverse complement strand
AATTTCCTCAAGCACGCCCTGACCAATGGTTCCATCGTGCTGCACGGCGACGGCAGCCAAACGCGCGACTACGTCTTCGTGGATGACGTGGTCAACGCGATGGTGACTTCCGCCACAGCCAGCGCGGTGGATCAGCAGATTATCAATATCGGCAGCGGGGTGGAAACCAGTGTGCGCGAGCTGGCGCGTCTGGTGGTGCAGACGGTCGGCACCAAACCGGAGGAAATCTTTAACCCGCACAAATCCGGCGGCTCGGAGCGCATGTGCGCGGATATCAGCAAAGCCTACGAGAAGCTCAATTATCTGCCGCTCATCCCCCTGGAAGTGGGCTTGCGCCTGACGCTCGAACGCGACCCCCAATTCCAGAAATGATTCTCCCGCGCGACTTTTATTCCGGTTCCGCTGTTGAGGCGGCGCCGCGCCTGATAGGCTGCCGCCTGGTGCGCGTCTTGGAGGGCGCGCGCCTGGTGGGCATAATCACCGAGACAGAAGCCTACCAGGGCGAGCAAGACCAGGCCTGCCACGCGCGTTCCGGCCGGACCCCGCGCACAGAACCGATGTACGGCCAGCCCGGGCACGCTTATGTGTACTTTACCTACGGTATGCACTGGCTGCTGAACGCGGTGACAGACGCGCCCGGCACCCCTGCCGCGGTGCTCATCCGCGCGATTTTCCCGCTGGATGGGACTGCGCGCATGGCAGAACTGCGCCCGATGCTGGTCGGCCAGCCGGGCTGGCTGAACGGACCCGCCAAGCTGGCGCAGGCGCTTGCGATTGACGGGAAGCTGAACGAGGCAGACCTATGCTCTGCGCAAAGCGGCTTGTACATCGAAGAGGGCATCCGCGTACCGCCCGGAGCGCTGCGAACGGCCGCGCGGGTGGGGATTAACGCGGTGCCGGAACCCTGGCGCAGCCTGCCCTGGCGCTGGCAGCTGGACCCGGACACCCTGCGCGAGGCGTTGGCCTGAAGCAGCCCGGAAAAAAAAGACGGCTGAAGCTATAATAAGGAGCAGACCCCGAAAAGGAAGCAGTACCATATGATGTTAGGAAAAAAGAAAACTGTCCCAAATTTCATCGCCGAGCCCTCCGCGGAACGGGTCACTTCCGTCATCGGGCCTGGCATCACCTGGACCGGGGACTTGCGCGGCAAGGGCGGCATCCGCATTGAAGGCACGGTGGACGGGGAAATCGCGGTACAGGGGTTGGTGGTCATCGGCGAGAGCGGAAAAGTGAACTGCCGCACGCTCCAGGCAGAGAGGTTGATTGTGGCCGGCGCGGTCAAAGGGAATATTTCTTGCGGCAAGCTCGAAATTCGCGCCACCGGCCGCATCTGGGGCGACGTGGTCACTACCAGCTTTAGCAGTGAGGACGGGGCTTTCCTGCGCGGGCAAATGCGCATGGAAGACAAGGTCGAAATCACCGGCACAGGCGCGGACCCGCACTCGGAAGCGCTGGAAAACCAGCCGGTCGAAACCCTCCCAAAAGAAGAATAACTCAGAAATTCCAGGAAAAGCGTTCCGGTTCGGGCTGCTCCAGCAGGATGGTAACCGGGCCGTCATTTCTCAGATCCACCAGCATGTGCGCCCCGAAAACGCCGGTTTGCACGTTCAGTCCCATCGCGCGCAAGCATTCCACGAAACGCGCGCACAAGGGCTCAGCCAGTTCGGGTTTGGCGGCGCCGGTGAAAGACGGCCGGCGTCCGCGGCGCGTATCCGCGTAGAGCGTAAACTGCGAGACCGCAAGGATTTCCCCATTCACATCCAGGCAGGAAAGGTTCATTTTCCCGACAGCGTCTTCAAAAATGCGCAGGTTGGCGACCTTTTCCGCCAGCGCCTGGGCGTCCGCGCCGGTGTCTGTCGGTGAAACGCCCAACAGCACCACCAGGCCGCGCTGGATGCTGGCGACCAGCTTGTTCTCCACGTTTACCTGCCCACGACTGACCCTTTGAACGACTGCGCGCATGAGCTTCCTCCTGTGTTTTTGCTCTGATTATACCCGGCTGAAAAAGGAGCGCTGGCTGAAGAACGCAAAATTCCGGGAGCTTGGAGCGGTACCGGGCGCTAACAGAAAAGCATCCGCGCTTGCGGCGCGGATGCTTTTTGTGCGTATTAAAAAGCGAAATTGATTCGCGCGTTTACTTTTTCTTCAACAGGCGGTAGATCAGCACGACCAGAACTGCGCCGCCAATCGAAACAAGAATGGTGGTCAGGTTAAAGCCAGTTGTCAGGTCCACGCCCAGGAGCAGACTGGTAATCCAGCCGCCCAGAATACTGCCGGCGATGCCCAACAGCATGGCGATCCAGAAGCTGACGTCGATTTTCATCAGTTTTGCTGCGATGTAGCCAGCAATAATTCCGACCAGGATAGTGATAAACAGACCCATTTCAATCTCCTTCTAATGTTTGGATGAATATCCAAAAGCCCTTTACAGGCTTTCGACCAGTTTCCGCAAGGCGGTTGTGGCTTTCTTGACCCGCAGCGCGTCCTTGGGGTTGCCGCCAGTGATGAAATTACCAAGAATTCCGGCGCCGCTAAGATTGTCCAGTTTGTATTCGAGCTTGCACTCATCCGCGGCAAGCCCCAAAAAGCCGCCGGTCGGGCGCAGTTCAAAGCTGTGCTTGTCTTTGTCGTTTCCCATCCGGGTCAGGACGACCAATTTCTTGTGGGGGTCAACTTCCAAAAACTCGCCTGTGCCGGTTTTGCCATCGTCCACCCACTCAAAGGTGCCGCCAACCTGAACCGCGCTGACGTTCGCGATGGAGTCAATTCCGGGGAACCACTGCGGCCAATACGCGGTATTGGTCAGTACCTGCCATACCTTATCAATCTGAGCATCTATTTCAACTTCGCGTTCAAATTTTGCCATAATGGTTACCTCCATGACAAAGTTAGATAGCCTGAATATAACACTTAATTTCCAGGGAAAGATTGGGCGTTTAATGTTTCCACAGGCTGCGTAAGGAGCGCCAGTTGATACGCGGGAAACGCGGCTCCGCGGCGGAGGTTATAATACCCGCATGACCGGGCCTGACATTGAAGAACCTACTTATGTGGATACCCCCACGCTGTTGGAGGAAATGCTGGCGGACCTGCGCCGAACGTCCGCGCTGGCGGTAGACACCGAATCCAACAGCCTGCACGCCTATCAGGAGCAGGTCTGTTTGATTCAGATTTCCACGCGCGAGCATGATTATCTGGTCGACTGCCTGGCGCTCTCCGACCTCAGCCCGCTGGGAGCGGTATTCGCGGACGCGAACACGCAAAAAGTGTTCCATGCTGGCGATTACGACCTGACCTGCCTCAAGCGCGATTATGCCTTTCAGTTCGCGAACGTCTTCGACACCATGCTGGCGGCTTCAGCCCTTGGGGAAGAAAGCCTCGGCCTGGCGGGCTTGCTGGAAAAATACCTGGGCGTCCAGATCGACAAGAAATATCAGCGTGCTGATTGGGGCAAGCGCCCCATCAAGGCGGAAATGCTGCGCTACGCCCAGATGGATTCCCACTACCTGCTGGGCTTGCGCGATAGTCTCGTTCCCAGGCTGGAAGCGCTGGGACGCTTGTCTATCGTTTTGGAAGACAGCGCTGCTCTGGCCAGCCAGACCCCCGCGATGAAGAACCACGCGGAAGACTTTTGGCGCGTGCGCGGCATCAACGGGATGAAGCCGCCAGCGCTCAGCCTGCTGAAACAGCTTAATCACCTGCGCGAAAGCCTGGCAAAAAACCAGAACCTGCCGCCCTTCAAAATCATGGGCGATGCCGCGCTTGTGGAAATCGCGAACACGCAGCCCCACTATATCGAGGAACTGAGCTTGCTCCCGTCGCTCTCCGCCGGGCAGGTGCGCCGTTACGGCAAGGAATTGATGCGCGTCATTGAGCAGTGGCGCAAGAGGCCCGGCAAGGTCAGCCGGCCGCGCAGCCAGGGGCCTGATGACGCGGTGCTGCGCCGGCGGGAACTGATCGGCGAGTGGCGCAAACAAAGCGGCCTGAAACAGGGCTTGCCATCCAATGTCATTCTCCCGCGCGACCTGCTGGAGAAAATTGCCCAGGCGGAAGTGGAAGACCTGGAAGCGCTGCGCTGCTTGATGCTTGAAAGCCCCAGCCGCTTTGAGATGTATGGAGAAGATATATTTAAGCTGCTCAAGGAGGAGCATCCATGAAACTGCATATTTTGGGCGCGGCCCAAACCGTCACCGGTTCCATGTACCTGTTGGAGCATAATGGGCGCAAGCTGCTGCTGGAGTGCGGCATGTTCCAGGGCAAGCGCGACGAAACCTACCAGGTGAACCTGAACTTTCCGTTCAAGCCGGCTGAAATTGACGCGATGATACTCTCTCATGCGCATATCGACCACAGCGGCAACATCCCCAACCTGGTGCGCCAGGGTTATCAGGGCTGGATTTATGCCACGAACGCGAGCGCAGACCTGGCGGATATCATGCTGCGCGACAGCGGCCATATTCAGGAAAGCGACCTGCAGTATGTCAACAAAAAACGCCGGAATAAAGGGCAAGCTCCAATGGAGCCGCTCTACACCCAGCGGGATGCCATTGAAGCGATGCCGCAGTTCCGCTCGGTGTGGTATAAGCAGGCCTTTGAGCCCATCCCAGGCGTGACCGCGCACCTCTTCGACGCGGGGCACATCCTCGGTTCATCTGCGGTGGCGCTGGATTACCAGGAAAACGGCCAAAGCAAGCGTTTTTGGTTCTCGGGCGATATCGGCAGGCTGGACGCGCCCATTCTGCAGGACCCGGTGCTGCCGGAGAAAGCCAACACGCTCCTGATGGAGTGCACCTACGGCGATAAGAAGCACGAAAGGCTGGAGGACGCTTACGACGAGTTTGTGGATGCCATCAATCGGACAGTTCGGCGCGGCGGCAAGGTAATCGTGCCCGCTTTTGCGGTGGGGCGCACGCAGAACCTGAGCTATTTGCTCAGCGAAGCCATTGATAACGGTGATATTCCGGACGTCCCGGTCGTCATCGACAGCCCCCTGGCGGCAAACGCCTCGGATTTGTACCGCAAGCACACCGAATGCTTTGACGACGAAACCTGGAAGTATATTGCCGAACACCGCATGCAGGGCCTGGACTTTGATAACCTGATTTTTACGCGCAGCGTGGACGAATCCAAGGCACTGAATGAGTATAAGGGACCCATGGTGATTATTTCGGCTTCGGGCATGGCGGAAAGCGGGCGCATCCAGCACCACCTCGCCAACAATATCGAAGACGGCCGCAATACGATCCTGATTATCTCCTGGCAGGCTCCGGATACCTTGGGCAGGCGCCTGGCGGACCAGGAACGCAGGGTGCGCATTTTCGGGGACGAGTATTATCGCAAGGCGGAGGTCGTCACCATCGGCGGGCTCAGCGCTCACGCCGGGCAGGATTTGCTGGTGCAATACGCGCTGGCAAGCAAAGACACGCTCCAACAGCTCATCCTGGTGCACGGCGAAGAAAAAGCCGCAAGCGCCCTGATGGAAAAGCTGGCTGAGCACCCGGAACTGCCCAAGCCGGCTTACCCTGTCAAAGGGGCCGAGTTCGAGCTCTGAAAACGGGTATAATCATGGCACAATCGCGGAGAGATGCCAGAGCGGTTGATTGGGACGGTCTCGAAAACCGTTATGGTCCTTGTGGCCATCGTGGGTTCGAACCCCACTCTCTCCGCCAGTTTTCCTCGAACCCCCGGCCTCGCGCGCGGGGTTTTTTTCCAAGGAAGCATGATGGAAATTACAGCGCTTGACCAAAGCTGGAAGGGCAAGCGCACACCCTTTCATTCTGTCAGCCCAAATCCTCGCGCGGTCATGGAGACAGAACGTCCGCCAGGCTGGGAACTCTCGCGGCGGTGGGGCAGCACCCAAAAGCCCGCGCTGCGGCAGGGAAACGGCGGGAGGGCGTCCGTGCTGTCTCGGCGGCACTCTTCGTTATGCTGTGGAGAGTAAAACCGGATGTCGGCGTTGGAAGCGCCCTGCCTGGACGCCCTTGTACAGGTATGCGCACCCGGGAAAGGAATAGGACAGCGAGCCTTTCACCTCGCGGGCTCTGTATGAGTGAATAAATTTGAACGATAAAGAAAGCCCGCAGTTCTTGTTCCGGGAACGCTTTAGAATACAAAAAACGCTGGCAACCGACTCTGCCGGTTGATTCCAGCGGACTTGAGAGTAAATTTATCTTTCCGCATGACGCTAATATGCGGCACAGGTTTAAGTAGAGACAGACACCGGTTACTCAGGTGTCTGTCCTCTCATCTTATAGGGAAATTGTCGAATTTTCTAATAGCCAGGGGGCGGCTCAGCCAAAACGCGCGGACGGCCTGTGAAGGTTTCAGCTCTGCAATGGCTCAGCGTTCGCGACCATGCCTTTCAGTACCATCTCGAGCGCCATGGTATGCACGCAAACCCCGCGGGTCTGGAAGAACGAGCAGTCGCAGGTCCATTTGCCCTGCTCGTATTGCACGACATGGTCGTTATTATCCCCTTTGAATGTGGCTTGGAAGTTGTTTATCGTGATGCGATCTTTCTCTTCGGCGTATCGTTTGGCTTTTTCGATTTTTCCGATCATTCCGCTATCCATGCTGTCCTAAGCTCCGTTTCTCTGGAATATTTAAACAAAAACACGCGCCAAAAACAAAAGGCGTGTGTTCCGCTGCAAGCATCCAACGCAGTACCTCCGCGCGGATCATTTTATTTAAGCGAACTCCTTCATGATGCTTTCATTATACTCCAAATTAAGAGATATTTCTGAGGTTTCAGCATCTTTTTTCGTACCAGCCGGAATTTAGGCCGGCTGGCGCTGCCTGTTCTCGCGTTAACGGCTCTCACCGGCAGGGCTTTGGTGCAGCGGCAGCAGCCCATCGGCGCCAGTGGAAAGCGCGGCGCGGATTCGGGCACACGGCGGCAGCCTTGGGGGGGCGAAGCGGTCGATATGCTTCCAGAGTTCACCGATGGCTTCTTCATACTGGCAGTCGTCGGAGGGCTCCCCCTGGAAGACCATCATCTTGCACGGCGGCAGGGCCATCAGGCTGCGGCCCTCCGGAACTTCCGCGCTGTGCTCCAGGGGCAGTCTCACGCCTTGCACGCACCGGCAGGCGGCAAGCCCGGTGGGGTCCGGGGAGGTGCGAACAGAGGCAAATGATCGTGCAGGCCGGGCGCTTTGCAGGAATGCGAATTTCCGGCGAGCGCACCAATTTTGGGTGGATCTGTTTGATGGAAGCGCTTTGGGAGCTTTGGGAGAAGCGGGTTTTAGAGCGCCTGAACGCGCCCGGTTTCTTTTTCGAAAATCAGGCCGTCCTCGCCGCCCACGTAATATCCACGCGCGGTTTGGATTTGGCGGTAGCCAGCCCGCCCGTACAGGCGGATGGCGCGCGCGTTGGATGCGCGCACGGTCAGGCGCACAAGCGGCGTGCCAAGCGCGCGTTCGCCGGCAGAGAGCAGGCGCGCCCCCAGGCCCCGCCCCTGCCAGGCAGGCGCAATCCCGATGGAAGAAATCCAACCGATTTGGCCCTGAACCTGCTGATATCCGGAGAGAAAGCCGATCATCTCGCCCGAGCTTACCAGCTTCAGGCGCACCAAGCCGGGCTTGATGAGCACCCACAGCGATTCCACCAGCGGCCAGACGTCCTCACGCGGGAAGCAAGCTTTCTCCAGGCGGCGCTCCGCCGCCAGGTCGCGCAAGGCTGCCGGCAGGAGTAACGGTTCAGCGTTCGCTCCACTGCCGCCAGGCAGGGGCTGGCTGCTCACGGCGCGTCCTCCTGCAGGGTGGTAGCCAGCGCTTCCCATTCCGAAAGGAGCGGCTCCAGCTCCGCCCGCAGCTTGTTGTAACTCTCCGCCAGCAGCGCCGTCTTTCGGGGGTCGGCGGGAGGGTTGGCAAGCTGCGCCTCCTGCAGGGCGCTCTCGCTCTCCAGGGCGCGGATGCGGGCTTCCAGCGCGTCCAGCTTCTTTTGAATCTGCTGGCGCTGGTTGCGGCTGAGCGCTTTGCGCGCGGGGGCGTCGGCTGCCGCTGGCTCCGGGAGTGGCTCTGGGGCGGTAGGGGCTTGCTCCGGCGCGGGCTGCTGAGAGAGAGCCTGCGCGATTTTATATTCCGAATAGGTGCCGCTAAAAACCTTGAGCCTGCTGGCAGCCGGTTCCATCTCCCAGATTTGGCTGGCAAGCGCGTCAATCAGGTAACGGTCGTGCGAGACCAGCAGAATGGTGCCGGGGTAATCCGCCAGCACGTTTTGCAGCACTTCCTGGGTAGGCAGGTCCAGGTGGTTGGTGGGCTCGTCCAACAGCAGCAGGTTGGCGTCTGTCAGCGCCAGTTTGGCCAGCGCCAGGCGTCCGCGTTCACCGCCGGAGAGGGTTTGGACGCGCGCGAAGACCTCCTCACCGGTGAAGCCGTACTTCGCCAGATAGTTGCGCGCTTCTGCCGGCAGCATGGACGGGGCGACGCTGTTGATTTCTTCTATCAGGGTCAGCCCGGGGTTCAGCCCCTCATGCGCCTGGGCGAAGTACCCGACTTTCAGGCTGGCGCCGAGTTCAATCCGCCCGGCGTAGGGAGGGATTTGACCGAGGATGGTCTTCAGGAAGGTGGTCTTACCTGCGCCGTTTGGTCCGATGACAGCCACGCACTCCCCGCGCTTGAGCACCAGGTCCGGCGCGTGAAAAAGCGGGCGGCCTTCGTCGTGATAGCCGACCTGCAGGTTGTAGCTGCGCAGCACCAGGTCGCCGGAGCGGCCGGCCAGCGAGAGCCTGAGGTGCATCGGGCGGATATTGGCCTTGGGAGCGCTCAGGCGTGAGTCCGCCAGCAAGCGTTCCAGGCGGCGCTGCCTGCCGCGCGCCTGATTGTTGTTCTGCGTGCCTAAAAAGCGGCGGATGTAGTCCTCCTGCTTTTCGATGTACTCGTTTTGGGCTTCAAATTCTGCCAATCGGCGGGTGTAGCGCGCTTCCCGCTGGGTCAGGTAGGCGGTATAGTTGCCGCGGTAGACCTCCAGGGCAGGCGTCATCTCCCAGACCTGCGAGGCGGTCTGGTCCAGAAAGTAGCGGTCGTGCGAGACAATGATTACCGCGCCGTTCCAATCGCGCAGCCAGGCTTCCAGCCATTCCACCGCGGCAATATCCAGGTGATTGCTGGGCTCATCCAGCAGCAGCAGGTCGGGCTCGTCCAAAAGCAGGCGCGCAAGCACGGCGCGGGTGCGCTGGCCGCCGGAAAGCTGGGTGAGCGGGCGCTGATAGTCCGATTCGGCAAAGCCCAGCCCCGCCAGCGTCTGTTGGATGCGGTTGGCGTAGGTGTAGCCGCCGCCGTGCTCAAAGCGGGAAAGCACCACCCCGTAGCGCTGCAGCACTTCAGGCGGGCAAACCGGGTCTTGCATATCGCGCTCGAGCGCTTTCAGCTCATCCGCCTGGGCAAGCAGGCTCTCGAAGGCCATCAGGCAGTAGGACCAGAGCGTGCCCTCGCGGATGGTAACGGCTTCCTGAGGCAGGTAGCCGAGTGTCAGCCCGCGGGCGCGGTGCACCGAGCCGCGCGTGGGTTCCTCGGCGCCGGCCAGGATGCGCAGCAGGGTGGTTTTACCCACGCCGTTGGGCCCGACGATGGCGATGCGCGCGCGCCGGGGGACGGCGAAGGTCAGGTCCTCAAAGATATCGACCGGACCGAAGGCCTTGCTGAGGTTTTGGGCGGTGAGAACGGACATAGCGTTTGAAGTATACCAGCGATGGAAGGCCGGGGCGGGCTTTACGGGGCTGCTTGCGTGCTGCAGGCTAAGCCGGCGAGCGCAGGAAGACTGATGAGGGTTTGTTTCGCCCCTCCGACCTGATAGAAGAGGGGACCTGCGGTCAACCCCACGCGCTGGTGAGGACACCAGCGCGATCAAGAGGAAAAGGTTGTCGTCGCGAGGAGCGCAGCGACGTGGCGATCCGCCTTTCATTTTCTACTTTCCTGAGCAAATCACAGTAAACTGCAGATTGCCGCGCCTCCCCCAGTGATATCCAGAATTATGTCAAGTTTCCAGTGGGGGTTCGCAATGACGAATCTCTACGAACTGATAACCGCGAGACCTACGGTCAACCCCACGCGTTGGTGAGGACACCAGCGCGATCAAGGAAAAGGTTGTCGTCGCGAGGAGCGCAGCGACGTGGCGATCCGCCTTTCATTTTCTACTTTCCTGAGCAAATCACAGTAAACTGCAGATTGCTGCGCCTCCCCCAGTGATATCCAGAATTATGTCAAGTTTCCAGCGGGGGTTCGCAATGACGAATCTCTACGAACTGATAACCGCGAGACCTGCGGTCAACCCCACGCGCTGGTGAGGACACCAGCGCGATCAAGTCCGCAGCCTGCTCCATGACAATACATTGGGTGGGCAAAGCCTCCCATAACATACTCCCGCTCGACAAAACATTGCCTCTCAGGATGCTTCGCCCCTACCTCTGCCGCTGAATTCACGCTCAGCCTGACACCAGTCTTCTCCATCCGCCGCTCTCAATGGTAAAATCGGGGCATGAAACTAAAACGTTGGCATATCTGGCTTGGCGTGGCAATCAGCGCGGTCTTTCTGTATCTGGCTTTCCGGAAAGTGGACTTTTCCCTGGTCTGGCAGTATCTCAAACAGGCGCAGTGGTCCTGGGTGCTGCTGGGGCTGGCCGTCTACTTTTTCGGCGTCCTGCTGCGCGCCTGGCGCTGGCAAATCCTGCTCAACCCGCTCAAGCGCCTGCCCATCCGCCGGCTCTTCCCGGTGGTGGCCATCGGCTACATGGGCAACAATGTCTATCCTGCCCGCGCCGGCGAGGTGCTGCGTTCGGTCCTGCTCAAGTCCAAGGATCAAGTGGATATCTCCGGCAGCCTGGCGACCATCGTGGTTGAACGCCTGTTCGACGCAATCGTGATTCTGGGCCTGGTGCTGCTGAACTTGCGTCAACTGAGCGCCATGCCGGCGGCGTCGGAGTGGGTCGGAAGCATCCAGAAAGGCGCCATCATTGGCGGCATCGTTTTTTTGCTCCTGCTGCTTGTTTTCCTTGCCATGGTGTTCTTCCCGGTCCAGACCCAAAAGCTCAGCGCCTGGGTGATTCACCGAATTATCCCCTCCCGTTTCCGCGCGTCTCTGAATGGAATTGTGGCGCGTTTCATCACCGGGCTTTCCAGCCTGCGCTCCCCCCTGGAGACCCTGAAGGTGCTGCTGCTCTCTATCGCCATCTGGACTTGTGAAACCGGTCTGTATTGGGGCGTGATGCGCGCGCTGGGGCTGGACCTGAGCTTTATGACGCTGATGCTGTTGAACGGGGTGGTGAACCTCGTCCTGCTGGTGCCGGCGGCGCCGGGCGGACTGGGCACTTTTGATGCGGCCTGCAAAGCCATGCTGGTTTTGTTCGGCATCGGTTCCGAGCTGGCTCTGGGTTATACCTTGCTGCTGCGGGCGGCTCTTTGGCTGCCTATCACTGTGTTAGGCGCGCTTTTCTTCCTGCGGGAAGGTTTCACGCTGAGCACCGACGTGGGCAAACTAAAGGAAAAATACTCAGGTCAGGAAACATCAGGGGCGCCCGCTGAAGTTTTGGCGGATTCCCAGGAGGAAACGGAAAAATCATGACAGAGCTTTCACGCAAACCAAACATCGCGGTAATTGGCGCTGGAATCGGCGGTATGAGCGCTGCTTACGACCTGGTGCGGGCTGGCAAATCTGTGACCCTGTTTGAGGCTTCCGACCGCCCGGGCGGTTTGGCAGCCGGCTTCAAGGAGCCGCATTGGGACTGGTCGGTGGAGCGCTACTACCACCACTGGTTCACCTCCGATAAACACATGCTCGCCCTGATCGAGGAACTGGGTTGGTCTGACCAGGTCATTTTCCCCAAGCCTGTCAGCGTGATGTATTACCAGGGCAAGTTTTACCCCTTCGATTCCATCAGCGCCGCCCTGCTTTATCCAGGCCTGGGCTGGGGCATCAATAAGATTCGCTTCGGGCTGGTGGGCCTGTACCTGCGCTTGACGAAAAGCTGGCAAACGCTGGAAAAAACCACCACCGATGCCTGGATGCGCGCCAAAGCCGGGGATAAGGTGTACGAGAGCATGTGGGAGCCGATGATGATTGGCAAATTTGGCGAGCGCTACGCCAAAGTAGTAAATATGGCCTGGATGTGGGCGCGCCTGCACTCCCGCAGTACGCGCCTGGGCACCTTCATCGGGGGTTTTCAGACTTTCGCGGATAAATTCGCGGCGCGCCTGGAGGAGCTTGGGGTTGGCATTGTGTATGAAACCAGCGTTGAGAGCATTGAACAGGCTCAGGATGGCAAGGTCTTGCTGCGCTTTTCGGACCGTGAGCCGCAGGAATATGACCAGGCGCTGGTCACGCTTTCGCCGGGCATCATGGCCAAACTGACACCCGGGCTGCCGCAGGACTACCTGGCCGGCTTGCTGAACCTGAAGAGCATGGGCGCGGTGGTGATGACGCTTTCCTTAAAACACGCGCTTTCCCCGCAGGGATACTATTGGTACAACATCCCCAAGCAGGTGGGCTTTCCGTTCCTGTCCCTGGTGGAGCACACCAACTTTCTTAAGCCGGAATATTTTGGCGGCGACCATATCCTGTATATCGGCGACTATCTGGAGGTGGACCACCCGAACTTCCGGAAGAGCGAGGAGGAACTGCTGGCGGAGGTGCTGCCGCATCTGACCCGCATCAACCCGGAATTCCAGCCCGATTGGGTGAAAAAGGTGTGGGTGTCCAAGACTCCTTACGCTCAGCCCATCCCGCTGGTGAACCACTCCAAAAACATCCCACCCATCAAGACCCCTGTCCCGGGCGTGTTCTTCGCAAGCATGAGTCAGGTATACCCATGGGACCGCG
Organism: Anaerolineaceae bacterium; assembly: GCA_035403825.1. GTDB lineage: Bacteria > Chloroflexota > Anaerolineae > Anaerolineales > Anaerolineaceae > Mesolinea. The sequence continues at coordinate 7,445 of DAONFX010000030.1, read as the reverse complement.
GGACTAATTTTGCGGTGGAAATCGGGCGGCGGGCGGCAAAGATGATGCTCGCTGAAGATGGTCCATCGGGCGCATAGCCGAATGCCCTCCCGAATGCTGATTCACAATCGGGAATCACTATCCGGAATCCCAGTGGTCTGTATTTCCGGGATGGGGTGGGATTAATTATCCTAATTAAAGATATTAAATCTGGAAACGCGGCATAAACCCCTATATATAGGGATAGTAGTGATGGCCTCTCCTCGCATTTAGGGGCGTGTTTTTCCTGCTGCAGGCCGGCGAAATATTTTGAAGACTCTGATAAATTTTAAGAATAGGGAATCTTAAAGATTTGCCAAGTTTTAAGCCGGAGCGGGCACTAACTTCTTGAAGCCAGGGGGAGGGGGTGTTAGAATCGGCATACCGAACTGAAGAACAACTGAAGACAAGTTCTTTCAGCGGATCCACATCATCGGGATACACGTGATTCGCTTATGAAACTGTTGTTCCGGTCAGGAATTTTCCCCGAACGCCGCGGGGCATCAGGAGATTTGCCATGAACGCACAGCAGGCCTGGCAGGCAGCGCAAGGACAATTGCAGATGGAGCTTTCCAAAGCGACCTATGATACCTGGGTGAAACAGACCCAGCTTATCCGCTTCGACGAGCCTGCCGGGGTCTTTTATCTGGGCGCCACCAATGCCTATGCCTGCGACTGGCTGGAAAGCCGCCTGAAAGCGACCCTGATTAACAAGCTGAGCGGAATGATGGCGCGCCCGGTGGAGATTTGTTTTTCCGTCTGGGCGGCACAGTCCGTGGAACAAACCCTTGAAGAGGTGGTGATTCCGGCGCGGGAAGAACCCGTCCGGGATATGTTCGAAACCCATCTGGCTCCCAAATACCGCTTCGACAACTTTGTGGTCGGCCCCAACAACCGCCTGGCGCATGCCGCCAGCCTGGCTGTAGCCGAGCACCCCGCCCGCGCCTACAATCCGCTCTTCCTCTACGGCGGGGTGGGGCTGGGCAAAACGCACATCCTGCACGCCATCGGCAACTCCGTGCTGCAGCAGAAACTGCAGGTGCTGTATGTGTCCTCCGAGGAGTTCACGAACGACCTGGTCAATGCCATCCGCACCAAAACGACGGCCGCTTTCCGCGAGAAGTACCGTCAGGTGGATGTGCTGCTCATTGATGATATCCAATTCATCTCCGGTAAGGAATCCACGCAGGAAGAGTTTTTCCACACCTTCAACACCCTGCACGGGCAGGATAAACAAATCGTAATGACCTCTGACCGGGCTCCCAAGGCGATGAGCACCCTGGAAGAACGGCTGCGCTCGCGCTTTGAGTGGGGGCTGACGGTGGACATCCAACCGCCGGATTATGAAACCCGCCTGGCAATCTTGCGCACGAAAGCCGAAAAAGCCAACCGGGAAGTTCCCACAGAAGTCATGGAAATGATTGCGAGAGAAGTGCAGGCGAATATCCGCGAGTTGGAAGGCGCCTGGAACCGCGTGTTGGCTTATGCCGACCTGAGCGGCGAGAAGCTGACCCTGCAGCTGGCGAACAACGCCATGGTGGATATTTTACCGCAGCGCAGCGCGCTGGTGCCCAACGAGGTCATTAGCACTGTCTCGAAGTTTTTCGGCATTTCCACCGAACGCATCCTGAGCAAAGACCGCTCCAAAGACGTGGCGCTGCCGCGTCAGGTGGCGATGTATTTGATGCGCGAGCTTGGCGGGGTTTCGCTTCCGAAGATCGGCGAGGAGTTGGGCGGTCGGGACCACACCACCGTCATGTATGCCTGCGACAAAGTGGCGGATATGATCGAGTCCGATGACCGCATCCGCCGGCAGGTGCTGCAGCTGCGCGAGCAGTTGATCGGGTAAGCTGGTCCCCCGTCATCGCGAGCGCAGCGCGGCGATCTGTCCCTCGCACAGAGGGAGGTTGCTTTTGTCCCTTGCGCAGGCAAGCAGTCGCAATGATGGATTAAAAGGCAGCTTGAATAGCGTTAACTACCCAACATTTCGTCATCGCAAGGCACGAAGCGATCTCCCGACCAACCTAAAAGGCAGATTGCCGCCCCCCTCCAGTAATTTTCAGGTTCGGATCAGGTTTCCAGCGGGGGCTCGCTAATGACGAATCTTGCAGGGGGCTTGAAAGACACAAGCCGCCCTACAACTACTTTTACGCGCCTGTCAAATCCTCGATCACCGAATCGCTGACTGGCTCCAGCTCGCCCCAGGTGCTGCCTGTGCGTGCCTCCGTCAGCAGCGGGACGTCCAGCCGCATGGTGTGTTCCATCACGCTTCTGGCGGTCGCAATGGTTTCCGCCATTTCCTTTTCCGGCACCTCAAATATCAGCTCATCGTGCACTTGCAGCAGCATGCAGCCGTGTAAACGTGCCTTCGCGAAAGCATCCGGCAGCGCGATCATCGCCAGCTTGATGATATCGGCTGCCGTACCCTGGATGGGCGCGTTGATGGCTTCCCGCTCTTCCCGCTGGCGCATGGCGTAGTTTGTGCCGGTTTGCAGGTTGGGGAAGTAGCGCCGCCTGCCGAGCAGAGTTTCCACGTAGCCCTGCTTGGCTGCCAGCACGCGCGTGTTATCCAGCCAGGTTTTCACCCTTGGGAAGTGCTCAAAATAGGCTTTGATGTAGTTTTCAGCTTCCGCCAGCGTCAATTCGGTCGCGCGGGTCAGGCCAAAGGCGCTCATGCCGTAGATGAGGCCGAAGTTAATGGCTTTGGCGTGCCGGCGCTGGTTTTTATCCACCTTTTCCAGCGGAATGTTGTAAATCGCGGCAGCGGTGGCGGCGTGAATGTCCTGCCCCTGGCGGAACGCCTCCAGCATCGCCTCGTCCTGGGAAATGTGCGCCATGATGCGCAGCTCAATCTGCGAGTAGTCGATCGAGAGCAGTTTGGCGCCCGGCGCGGCGATGAAACCCTGCCGCACGCGCCGGCCGAGCTCCGTGCGGGTGGGGATGTTTTGCAGGTTCGGGTCTTGCGAGGCAATCCGCCCCGTGACGGTGCCGGTCTGATTAAACGAAGTGTGAATCCGGCCGGTTTTCGGGTTAACCTGCAGCGGAAGGGCGTCCACGTAGGTGGATTTCAGTTTGGCCAATTCGCGGTATTCCAGGATTTCGCCAATAATCGGGTGCTGTCCGCGCATTCCCTCCAGCACATCGACCGCGGTGGAAAGCTTGCCCGCACTGGTTTTGCGCGAGCGGTCAGGCGGTTCCAGCCCCAGGCGCTTAAAGAGCACGTCCGAAAGCTGCTGGGTGGAGTTGATATTGAAAGGCTCCCCCACCCGCGCGTAGATGGACTCCTCAATGCGCTGGATTTGTCCGTTCAGTTCCTGCGCGAAGCTTTCGAACATGCCCGCGTCCAGCAGGATGCCTTTTTGCTCCATGTCCGCCAGGACCGGGATAAGTTTCACCTCCAGGTCGCGGTTCAGCCTTTCGACCTGATGGGAGGTCAGTTCAGCCTGGAGCGGTTCCACCAGGCGCAGGGTCATCACAGCATCCGCTGCCGCGTAGGGCGCGGCCTCTTCTATCAGGACCTCCGCCATGCTAATCCGGTTCTTCCCCCTTCCGATGAGCTCCTCGATGTGGGTCATTTCCGCCCCCAGGCGCACCCAGGCCAGGTTTTTAAGCCCCAGGTTGCGCGAATCAGGGTTAATCAGCCACTCGGCCAGCATGGTATCAAAATCAATCGGCGCCACCCGCAGGCCGGCCTGCTCCAGGCAAATCAAGTCGTACTTGCTGTTGTGCCCGACCTTGCTGATGCCCGGGTTTTCCAGCAGCGGCTGCAGCGCCTGAAATACTTCCTCACGCGCCAACTGCCTGCCCTGCTTATGCCCGAGCGGGAAATAATACCCTATGGAGGGGTCCGCCGCCAGCGAAATTCCAACCAACTCCGCCCGCATTGGGTCGGTGCTGGTGGTCTCGGTATCAAAGGCCAGCCGGCTGGCCTTTGCCAGTTCCGCGGCGGCTGCCTGCAGTTTCCCGGGGGTGTCCACGACCTCGGTGGTATAGTCGCCGCTGCTGAACAGTTCCACGGCTGGGGTGGGCGGCTCGGCGAACAGGCTCTGCTGCGCGGCGCGCTCCAGGCTGGGATGCAGCTTGCGCACCAGATTGTGCAGGCGTTGGGTGAGGGTGCGGAACTCGAGCTGACGGAAGAGGTCTTCCACCGCGCCCGGGTTAAAGCGGTCGGATTCTGCCTGGGTGAGGTCAAAGCGCAGTTTCAGGTCGGTGCGGATGCGCGCCAGGTCCTGGCTGAGGTAGGCTTCAGGCTTGCCTGCTGCCAGCGCTGCGCCTGCCCGGCCGCTGATTTCGTTCAGGTGCGCGTAGATATTATCCAGACTGCCGTACTTTTCCAGCAAACTCACGGCGGTTTTCTCGCCGATGCCTTTCACGCCCGGAATATTGTCCGAGGCATCTCCAACCAGCGCTTTGTAGTCCACCACCTGTTCAGGCAAAACACCCAGTTTGCGCTGGACGTCCTCCGGGAAATAATCTTCGTTTGTGTTGGTTTTGTTATTGGGCAAAGACACCACCACCCGGTTTGTGACCAGCTGAAGCAGGTCGCGGTCGCCGGTGATGATTTTGACGCCCAAGCCCTCTTCCTGTGAAGCCCAGACTGCCAGGCTGCCAATTACGTCATCCGCCTCGTAATTTTCCACTTCCAATCGGGGAATGTTGAACGCGTCCACCATCTCACGGATGCGTTCCACCTGACCGCGCAGGTCTTCGGGCATCTTGGCGCGCGTGCCCTTGTATTCCGGGTAGAGGTCGTGGCGGAAAGTGCGCCCGGTATCGAAAGAAACCGCCAGGTAATCGGGCTGTTCCTGCTCCAGGATGCGCAGCAGTGTACTGGCGAAACCAAACACGCCGGCGGTGGGTTCACCCGTACTGGTGGCCCAGCGGGTGCTGCCGCCAGCCGTAAGCGCGAAGTAGGCGCGGTAGGCTAACGCGTGTCCGTCCAGAAGGTAAAGGATTTTCGGCATGGTAACCTCGGTTCTGCAGGTTTGAGCGGGAAGTTTGCGAACCTCCCGGGGGTTCAGAGGATGAGCGTCCAGCCATCGGAAACTGGCAGTGGCGCGGCGTTTGGCTTGTTTTCCGCCCGGGTTGGCAAGCCTGCTTCCGCAGGGCTTTGAGGCGCCGGGTCAAAGAGCGCGTCCTGCCAGCGCTGCGGGTGCGCGGAGCTGTTTTTTCGCGCTTTCAAATCGTGCAGGTCCGGCAGCTCCGGCGCGTTCAGCAGTTTTTCGAGCGCGGAAAAGGCGTTCAGAATCACGTCGAAACTGGTTTCAGTCGGGAAAAGCAGGCTGACCGGCTGGGATGGATTCAGCAGGCTGCTGACCAGCACCAGCTTTTGCCCGCCCAGGTCCATCAGATGGTACTCACCCGCAGAGCCGGCGGCTGGTGGCTGAAGAGTCTCGATATAACGGATAATTTGCGCGCTGAATCCGCGCAAAGCCGGCTGGACGGAAGATGATACCTGATGGTTGGCAGAGATAAAAACAGCTGCGGCGGAGCTGGCGGGAAGGAAGCTGGCAAGAAGCGGTTCAAGATCCTGCGGCATGATTCATCACCCCGATGACGGGGCTCTCCTTATCTAAAGAAGTTTAGCATGCCTTCTGGTCGGGTGCAAGCAGACAGGCTCCAGGCTGTGCGCGCGGAATCAGACTGGAGTCTGCCTTTATAATTGGCTTAACCAGAAAAGAAAACGCTAAGGAGCATAATGGAAAACTTTGATGTTGTTGTGGTTGGCGCGGGGCCGGGCGGGTATGTCAGCGCGGTTCGCGCGGCGCAGTTGGGTTTCAGGACCGCGCTGGTGGAGCAAAAAGCATTGGGCGGGGTATGCCTGAATATTGGCTGCATTCCTTCCAAGGCGCTCTTGCGCAACGCTGAACTGGCGTACCTGCTGCGCACCAACGCAGACAGCTACGGCATCCGGATGGACAACCTGAGCCTGGATTACGGCGCGGCTTTTAAGCGCAGCCGTCAGGTCTCCCAGCGCCTGACCAAGGGCGTGGGCTTTCTGATGAAGAAACACGGCATCAGCGTGTTCAACGGACGCGGCTGCCTGCTCAACGCCTCGGAAGTGCGCGTGGATGCCGGCGACGGCAGCAGCCAAACGCTTGGTGCGCAGCATATCATCCTGGCGACTGGCGCGCATCCGGCCGTAGTGCCCGGGATGCAACCGGACGGCGAAAAAATCCTGGATTACGCGCATGCGATTATGCTGGAGCAGCTGCCCAAATCCGCGCTCATCATCGGCGGCGGGGCGGTTGGGGTCGAATTTGCCACTATCTGGAGCGCGTACGGCGTGGAGGTGCACCTGGTGGAGATGCTCCCGCACATTCTACCCGCCGAAGACGACGAAGCGGCGGCGGAGCTGACCAAAGCCATGCTAAAACGCGGTGTGAAAGTGCTCGCCGGCACCAAAGTGCTTGGGGTGGAAAAAACTGAGGGCGGCACGCGCGTGAGCCTCGCGAACGAGGCTGGCGAGCAGAGCGTGGAGACTGACCTGACCCTGGTAGCCGTGGGGTTTAAGCCCAACTCCCGGGATTTGGGCTTGGAAGCACTGGGCGTGGAGTTGGACCAGCGCGGTTTTGTGGTGGTGGATGGGCAAATGCGCACCAATATCCCCGGCGTGCGCGCCATCGGAGACCTGACCGGCAAGCTGCTGCTGGCACATTCCGCCTCGGCCATGGGCATCCTGTGCGCGGAAAGCATAGCCGGATTGCCCGCGCGCGAACTGGATTACCGCATGATCCCGCGCGCGACCTACAGCCAGCCGCAGGTGGCTTCATTTGGGTATACCGAAGCACAGGCTGAACAGGCAGGTTTTCGGGTGAGAGTGGGCAAGTTCCCCTTCCAGGCCAACGGCAAAGCGTTGGGGTATGGGGAGTACGGCGGCTATGTCAAGTTGATTGCCAACGCGGAGAGCGGTTTGCTGCTGGGCGCGTCCATCGTTGGTCCGGACGCCGCGGAGCTGCTGCCCGAACTGACGCTGGCGCAGGCCAACGGGTTGCCGGTCAGCGCGATCGCGGCGAACATCCATGCGCACCCGACCCTGAGCGAAGCGGTGTTGGAAGCGGCGGAGGTTGTGGAAGGACGCGCGATCCATAGCTGAGCGCGCCTGCTCAAAGGGGATTGCAGGCAGGGGCGAAGCATCCAGTCCAAGCGCCTTTGCTTCAACAGATGCGCATGCCAAGGATGCTTTGCCCGTGTCACGGGATTGTTCTCACGGATCTCAGGAATGGTGTGATCGAAGGACTGGAGACCGGCGCGATCTCAGGAGATTTGGAGACCTGGCGGTCAGTCTCCGCGCGCGGTCAGGAGGCCGGCGCGCTCAGGGGCTCGCAACGACGCCCGATTCGTCATTAGCCCCCGCTGTAGGAATGGCTCAAAACCTGAAAGCTCAGGAAGGGGGCGTGGCAATCTGCCTGAAAGTATTGGGCTTG
>DAONFX010000029.1:0-20399 GCA_035403825.1 Anaerolineaceae bacterium | reverse complement strand
GGACAATCCAATCCCGCGTAAACCACGCTTTTGTCAGACTCATGATATTATCAGCCTGATGGAAAGTCCTAACTCTCCGCAAAGCGACGAACCAATTGAAACAGAACCAGGCGCTCCCGATCGCCCGCTTCAGCGTCTGTGGGCCAGGCTGATACATCTCGGCATTGCCGAACGCGTCCTGCGGGTGGCATCGGCTCTATTTACCAGCCTGCTGCTGGTCGGGGTCCTCTTTGTGCTCAGCCGCTTCTATGCCAGCGTAAGCGGCAGCACTCCCGCCGAGCCGCTCCCGGCTGCAGAAGCGCTCACCCCCACCGCGCCGGCAGCAGTTCCTGGCATTTCCCAAAAAGAAGCGCTGCCCGCCGCTGAACCGCAGGGCATCGTGCCGCAAGTCTCCTTGCACACCGTCCTGCCCTCCCGCGGGCGCACCGAACTGCTCACTTACGTCATCCAGGCCGGAGATACGCTTTTTTCCATTGCGGAAAAATTTGGTCTCAAGCCCGAGTCCATTCTGTGGGGCAACCGCTACACTCTGGGGGAAGACCCGCATATGATTTTCCCCGGGCAGGAATTGCTTATTCTTCCCGTGGACGGCACGCTGCACCGCTGGAGCGCCGGCGAGGGCCTGAACGGCGTGGCAGGATATTACGGCGTGACGGCTGACGCAATCGTGAACTACCCGGGCAACCATCTGAACCCCGCGACCCTGGGCGACTACGCCCTGCCGAACATCGCCCCGGGTACACTGCTCATCGTTCCGGGCGGCAAAGGCGAATTCCCGGACTGGCGCACGCCGCGCATCACGCGCGAGAACCCGGCTACCGCAGTGAACGTCGGCCCCGGCGCTTGCAGTGGCTCGTACGACGGCGTAATGGGCACGCTCAACTTTATCTGGCCGGTAGCGGACCACTACCTTTCCGGCTACGATTACAACCCGGAAGCCAACCACTACGGCATCGATATTCACGGCGAGATTGGCGACCCCGTCTCTGCCGCGGATAACGGCGTTGTGGTATACGCCGGCTGGAATGACTGGGGCTACGGCGAGATGATCGTCATCGACCACGGTCAGGGCTGGCAGACGCTCTACGCGCACCTCAGCACAGTGGACGTTTCCTGCGGGCAGGAAGTTTATCAAGGGGATACTATCGGCACCGTGGGCACCACCGGCAACTCCAGCGGTCCGCACCTGCATTTTGAACTGCGCAGCGACGATTACGGGCGCGTAAATCCCTGGGATTTCTTGCGTTAACCCGCTTTTCCGGCTGAATCACTCCAGGCAAGCATAATCCCTGCCCGGGAACTGCTGCACGGGCATTCGCTTGCGCTATAATACTGATATGGGAAGCTCTGAGTATATCGACGTACGCCCATCTCCAATCGCGGGCAGCTGGTACCCAGGCAAAGCCGGGGAACTGCGCGCCCAGGTCGAAGCTTTTCTGGAAAAAGCTTCCCCGCCAGCGCTAAGTGGAGAAATCCTGGGTTTGGTTGTTCCGCATGCCGGCCTGGTCTATTCCGGCCTCACAGCCGCGCATGCCTTTAAAACGCTCATCGGAAGCAGCTTTTCCCGCGTAATCCTCCTCTCCCCCTCGCACCAGTATTACCGCGAACCTTTACTCACCAGCGGGCATGAAGCCTATGCCACCCCGCTTGGTCCGGTGCCGGTGGACCGTGAGGCAGTAGACGCCCTGCGCACGCTCCTGAATGGGAGCAGGGGACCGGAAATCACGCCTATACGGCGCGACCAGGAACACTCGCTCGAAATTGAGCTCCCTTTCTTACAGGTGGTACTGCCGCAGGGCTTCAGCCTGGTGCCGCTGATGCTGGTTAACCAATCCCTGGATTTGGTTCAGGCGCTCTCCGATGCAATTAACGGATATCTGTCGACGCGCCCGCGTGAAGAAAAGACCCTGCTGGTGGCATCCAGCGACCTTTCGCACTTCTACACCGAAAAACAAGCCAACCAACTGGATCATCGGGTGCTCAGCGCGTTGGAAACGATGGACATTTTTGAACTTTTTAGGCTGAATACCAGCGGTCGAGGACAAGCTTGCGGGATGGCACCCATCCTGACGGTGCTGCGCGCCTGCCGCAACCTGGGCGCGGATAAGCTTGTCATTGCGGATTACCGCACCTCCGCTGACGTCACGCACGACTCGGATTCTGTGGTGGGTTACGGCTCGGCCGTTATCACCAGGACAGCGTAGGCGGTGGAGTTGCGGCGTTCAGACCACCTTCCACCGCGTGCTTTGCTGTTAAGTCTGCTGCTGCTCGGAATGCTGTTCGGGAGCGCCGCTTGCCAGCCGCAATACCAAGGCCGCCCCACCGCCCAACCCACGCGCGTCCCTTCCCGGACGCCTACGCCCACCATCACATCCACGCTTCCCCCGGCGCCAACCGCCACCCCCTCGCCCAGCCCGACACTGACCCACACGCCCACTCCTCTGCCAAGCACCACCCCAACCGAAACCCCCACGCCCATCCCTCCGCGCGCGGCTGTGCTCTTTCCGCTCAAAGCCGGCGGTGCGAATACCGTCAACTGGAGCTATTTCTACCTCAGCCGCAAAGAGCTGCGCGAAGATAACAGCCTGCTCAGCCTCTCCGCTACGGTCACGTTTCAACTGTTGGACCGCGGCATCCATTCCGAGACGGTGCGCGTGCACGACCAGGATGTGACCGTGTATTACCTGCGCGTCAGCCATGTCTTCAACCAGGTGCCGATTGAGACCAAACTGGTGCTCACCGGTTACTTCGGGCGCGCTGTTCCCGTGAGCGCCTTACCCGCGGACGGCGCCGCGTTTGTGAATCTGCGTACTCAGAACTCCGACGCTGTGTTCGAGCCCTGGCGCATTCAATCCGACTGGCTGCTGCCCTTCGAACAGCGCCAGGCTCTCTTTCAGCAGATGACTCTCACCGATTTTGAACAGCTGCTGGCAGACCTGCCCGAACGCGTGATTCTGCTGGCGCATCACCCCGTTATCTGGCCCCCGGACGATTACGCGCAGGCAGATTTGGAAATGGCGCGTGTCAGCGCGCAAGCTGCGCGGTTGCAAGCCTTTTTTGACCACGACGCGTTCGACCTGCTGACCGGGCAAAGCCGGATGGCGGAAGCCTGGAGCGCCTACCTGCTGCACAACCAGGTTATCCCGACCGACGTTGCCCAGGCGGGGCTGTCCTACTCGGCTGAATACCTGATCATCGTGATACCCTGATGGCTGCCCTGGACGCCAACCCGGAACTAAAGTACGCGGAAATCAGCATTAATCTCGCGGCGGTAGACCGCAGCTATCACTATGCCATCCCCCCGGAACTGCAAGGCAAACTCCAGCCGGGCTGCCTGGTGGTGGTGCCTTTCGGCAGGCAAATCGTTCAGGGCGTGGTGCTGGCGCTGCTGGCAGAAACCAGCGTGGACAAAGAAATCCGCCCGATCCTCTCACTGAATTCAGAAGATACCGTGCTCACCCCGCAGCAGCTGGAGCTGACGCATTGGTTGGCGCGCGAGACTTTCGCCCCGTTGGGCGCCGCCGTGAACCTCATGCTGCCGCGCGGGCTCTCCCAACGCGCGGATTTCCTGGCGGAATTGAAGCCTGACCTGACAGAAATCCCAACCGGTCTGGCGCCCCTGCAAACCCGCATCCTGAAATTGCTTTCCGAGCGCGGGTCTTTGCGCGGCGCCCAGCTGGAACATGCCTTGCCCAAGCTGGAATGGCGCGGCAGCCTGGAGCGCCTGCGCAAAGCCGGACTGGTGCGCACCCAAAGCGTCTTTCCCCCGCCGCGCGTGAGCCCGAAGGTCGTGCGCACTGCCCAGCTGACAATCCCGCCTGAAGCGGTGAGCAGCCTGGACCCCAAAACGCTCAGCTCGCGCGCGGAAACAGGCGCGCGCCGCCTGGAGATCCTGAAGCTGTTGGCTTCCGAAGCCTTCCCGATGGACTTCTCCTGGATTTATGCCCAAACCGACAGCTCTTACGCGGACCTGAAAACGCTCGCAGACCAGGACTACCTGCACTTCAATGAAACCGAGGTCTGGCGTGACCCGCTGGAAAACCTGCAAATCGAAAACGCGCATGCCCCCACGCTCACGCCGGACCAGCAACGCGTGTGGGAGCAGCTGCAGCCGCGGCTCGGGCATCCCGAAAGCCAGCCAGTGCTGCTGCACGGCGTCACCGGCTCGGGCAAGACCGAGATTTACCTGCGTGCGGTGGAGCAAAGCCTGGCGTACGGGCGGCAAGTGATCGTTTTGGTGCCTGAGATTGCCATGACCCCCCAGGCTGTGCGCCGCTACATGGCGCGCTTCCCCAACCGCGTCGGGCTGTACCACTCCAAGCTGTCTGAAGGCGAACTGTACGATACCTGGCGGCGCGCGCGCAAAGGCGAACTTTCGATCATCGTCGGGGCGCGCAGCGCGCTGTTCGTCCCACTACCGGATATCGGTCTCATCATCCTGGATGAGTGCGACCACGAATCCTACGACGAAACCGGGCGCGAGCCGTTCTACCGCGCCGTCGAAACCGCGGAAGCCTACGCGCGCATCTGCAAAGCCAACCTGATATTGGGCTCCGCCACCCCGCGCGTCAGCCAGTATTACCGCGCGCAGAAAGGCGACTGGCAGCTTCTGGAATTACCCAGGCGCGTCCTGGCGCACCGCGACACCTTGCTGAAACAGGCTGCCAGCCTGCACACCGAGCTCCTCCCGGCGGCTGGTGAGGAAGAGCTGTTGAGCCTGGAGCTGCCGCCGGTGGACCTGGTGGATATGCGCGCGGAACTGAAGGAAGGCAACACCAGCGTGCTTTCCCGCCCGCTGCAGGCCGGGTTGGAGCAAGTGCTCGCCCGCAAGCAGCAGGCTATCCTCTTCCTCAACCGCAAGGGCAGCGCTACCTATGTGTTTTGCCGGGATTGCGGCCAGGCGCTGCTCTGCCCGCGCGACCTGAGCCCACTGGTCTACCACCAGGACCGCGCCGGTCTGCTCTGCCACATCTGCGGTTACACGCGCGGCATGCCGACCAAGTGCCCGAATTGCGGCAGCAAACAAATCCGCCAGATGGGCATCGGTACGGAACGCCTGGAAGCGCTCGTTCAGCAGGCTTTCCCCCAGGCCCGCTTGCTGCGCTGGGACGCGGAAACCACCACCACGCGCGACGCGCATGAGCTCATCCTCTCGCACTTCAGCGCTCACCGCGCGGATATCCTGATTGGCACGCAGATGCTTGCCAAGGGTCTGGACCTGCCGCTGGTGACGCTGGTCGGAATTATCCTGGCGGAAACCGGACTGAACCTGCCGGATTACCGCGCGGCGGAGCGCAGCTTTCAGGTGCTCACCCAGGTCAGCGGCAGAGCGGGGCGCAGCCCCCTGGGCGGGCGCGTAGTTATGCAAACCTACCAGCCTGAAAATTATGTCATCCAGGCGGCTTCCCGGCACGACTTTGCCGGTTTTTACGCGCAGGAACTGGCGCACCGCCGCGAGCTGGGTTACCCGCCCTTCACGCGCCTGGTGCGTCTGGAGTACCGCAGCCCTTCTGAGGATAAGTGCCGGCAGGAAGCGGAACTGCTGGCAGAAATTTTGCGCACGGAGATTCGCGCGCTGGGGATGACGCGGACGGACTTCATCGGACCGGTGCCATGCTATACCCGCAAGCTGTTCGGCCGCTTCCGCTGGCAAATCATCCTGCGCGGGCCGGACCCGACCCCGATGCTGCATGGGCTGCCGCTGATGGGCTGGACGGTGGAAGTGGACCCGCCGAACCTGCTATAATATTCTGAAGGGTGCGTTCGTCACCGCGAGAGCTTTGTTATGCAGAGCTTGTGAAGCGATCTTCCTGTTAAGCCTGGCAAACGGTGAGGTTGCTTCGGCTGCTGGCGCTGCTTCGCAACGACGGGATGCAGGCCCTGACGACGGGAAGATGAACAATCCCCGTCAAGATTGGTGCGGAAATGAATCAACGCAATGAAATAATTACCTGGGATGAAGTCTCCCGACTGATTGACCACCTGCTGCCGCAGTTCAATCGGGTCTACACCGTCATGGTGATGATCACGCGCGGCGGCATCATTCCCGGCGGCATGCTCGCCGAAGCCATGAACATCCAGAACCTCTTTACCGCTTCCTTGGACTTCCCCGCCGAAGCGCACACCCCCGCCACCCCGCAATCCAAATTCCTGACCTGGCCCAAGTTCCTGCAATTCCCGGATGCCAGCCAACTGAGCGGCTGCGATGTGCTCATCGTGGACGACGTTTGGGGTTCCGGGCGCACCATTACCGCTGTCAAAAACCGCGTCCAGTCCTCCGGCGGACGGGCCTCCACCTGCGTGCTGCACTTCAACCCCTACCGCAACTTGTTTGGAAACATGCGCCCTGATTATTACGCGGCTACCACCGACGCGCATATCATCTACCCATGGGAAATGGACCGCGGTTTTCAATCCAAATTTTTCAGCGGCGTGCTCTGAGGGAATATCCCTCGCGCCCGTCCGGAGGTTTCATGCAAAAGCCCCTGCGCTGGTACGACAGCATCTTCATTAATATCTACTACCTCGGGCTGACCGTTCGCAGCCAAGCCTTCACCCCGCTTATCCTGCCGCTGCTTGTTCAGCAATTCGTCGGCGATGAGACCAAGGGCAGCAGCTACGGCAGCATCCGCCTGTATTCCCTGATGATTGCCCTGCTCGTCCAGGCTGTGATGGGCATGCTTTCCGACCGCAGCACCCACCGCTGGGGCAAGCGCCGACCGTTTTTGCTGGCCAGCACCGTGCTGGAGACGATTGCTTTCATCGCCATCGGCGTGATTGCCGCCCAGATGGAAGGCCAGGCGGGTTACACGGCGCTCTTTGCCGCGGTTCTGCTCTCCATGGTCTTCTCCAACATCGGGCACGGCGCCGCCCAAGGTCTCATCCCGGACCTGGTGCCGGAGAATCAGCGCGGGCGATATTCCGCTATCAAGACGCTCTTTGAACTGCCGCTTCCGCTTATCTTTGTCTCCTTTTTCGTTGCCAAAATGGTGAAATCCGGCAACTATTGGGCGGCAATTATCACCGTCATAGCCACGCTGATTATCAGCACCATCCTGGCGATGTTTATTCGCGAAACCCCGCAGGAGAAGGCCCCCGCGCCGATGGACTGGCCGGCAATCGGACGCCTGGTAGCTATGACTGCCCTGTTTACCGGCGTCATCCTGCTGGCGGGTGAGGCGGTCAAACGCCTGGTGCCGCTGGCGGCCGGGCTGCCCGGGCTTTCCCGCTTGCTCGCTACCGGTGTGATTGGCGCGGTCGGCATGCTCTTCGCCGTCGCGGTCGGGGTGATACTCTCCATGCGCATCAGTCTGGGCTCCGAAGCCGCCCAAAGGCCGGCCTTCACCTGGTGGGTAGTCAACCGTCTGGCTTTCCTGGTCGGGGCGAACAACCTGGCCAGCTTTTTGCTGTACTTTATTCAGGAACGCTTCCCCGAACTGCAGGGGAATGCCGCGGCGGGCCCTTCAGCCTTCCTGGTGATGATTGTGGGCGTGGCAATTCTGGCGGCCGCGCTGCCGGGCGGCTGGCTGACGGATAAATTTGGCACCAAGCCGTGCATCGCTGCCAGCGGCATCCTTGCCACGCTCGGCACAGCCATTGTGATTGCCTCGCCGGCTATGTCCATGATGTACGTCGGCGGGGTTCTGGTGGGTTTGGGAGTTGGCATTTTCTACACCGCCAACTGGGCGCTGGGTACCAGCCTGGTCCCGCGTGAACAAGCCGGGCGCTACCTGGGGATTTCCAACCTGGCTGGGGCTGGCGCTGGCGCCATCGGGGCATATATCGGCGGCCCGATTGGCGATGGCGCTGGTTTTGTGGTGTTGATGAGTATCTACGGCTTCCTGTTCCTGTTTTCAGTGCTGGTGTTGGGGCGGATAAAGACCGGAAATGCCCGCCAGGAGGCAGCCTGATGAGCGCGGGCGCTCCGATTGAAGCGGCCTGGAAAGAGCTCGAGACATTTTCCAGCTCTGCTGACGGGCTGCGCCTGAGCGAGGTGCGCGCGATTTTCGCCATTGGCTCTCTGCCCGGGGGCTACTTCCGGCCCGGGCAAAGCGACCTGGACGTGCTGGTCCTCTTCCAGGGCGCGCCTGGCACGGAAGCTGATTTCAACAAATTCCAACTGGCTGAAAAAGAACGCCTGGAAGCGCTGGCAGCCCAGGCCGGGCCTTACGAGATCGAACTGCTCTTTTTACACGAAACCCGCCTGCAGCGCGACCCGCTGACCGGCCGCTTCCCCTACGCCGATTTTGTGCAGCGTTTGCTCTCACAAAGTAAGCTGCTGTGGGGCGCGTTCGAGACCGGTTCCCTGGAAGCGCCCGGGAAAGAGGACTTTGCCTGCGCGTTCCGGCGCTATTTGGAGTATCTGCGGAAAAAGCACGGCGGCGAATTTCAGGTTTTTTGGAGCCAGGGCAAGCTGGAGGAACTGCTGAACCACACGCTGGCGCTGATGCGCGCGTACCTGCAGGTGCAGCGCGGGGTGTCGGAATACGACAAAACCCGCCTCGCGCAGCGCTACCGCGAGAGCCAGCCGGCTGTGCCGCTGCCCCCCGCTTTGGCCAGCGCTCTGAAAGGCCGGTTCGCGGGCGCGCCAATTTCAAGCGAAATCGCAGCTGCCGCGCGCGCGGAGCTGCCTGCTTTTCACGCCGCGCTGGCGGCGCAAATCCTGCGGGTCAACCCCGAATCACGCTGACCCGCGAACCGGACGGGCCTTTTTCCACCTCAATCCGGTTCGGGAACTGCTCTTTCAATTCCTCGATGTGCGTAATGACCATAATCATGTCAAAGTCATCCGCTACCCGGCCGATTGCTTCCACCAGGCGCTGTCTGCCGTCAGCGTCCTGATTCCCAAAGCCCTCATCAATGACCAGCGTGCGCAGTTGAGCGCCGCTGCGCCTTGAGAGCAGGCGCGCCAGCGCGAGCCGGATGGCAAAATTGATACGGAAGGCTTCCCCGCCGGAGTAAGTCTCATAATCCCGCGTGGAGGAGCCGTCGCTGATGGTGATATCCAGCGTTTCCATCTTGTCGGCGCGCCTGACATCCTTGAATTCCCGCTGGGGATTAAACCTTACGCTCATGCTGTAATTGGAAAGCCGGCCGAGAACGCGGTTGGCTTCTTCCTCCAACTCCGGCAGAGCCTGTTCAATCAACATCGCCGGCACGCCGTCCTTGGAAAATGCCCTCTCCAACACCTTCAGCCGCGCTATCTCCGCGTTCAGCTGCTCTTTCTCTTCCCGCAGGCTGATTTTGCGCGCCTTCAGCTCGGTCAGAATGTGCAGTTCCTGCCGCGCTGCCCCCACCTGGCGCTGCAGCCCCGCCTCGGCGTCTTGCTTCGCCTGGAATGACTGCTCGGTCACTTGAATATCCGGAAAACTGCTTTCAATTTCCGCCAGATCCGCGGCGGCTTTGGAGCGTTCCTGCGCGGCGCGCTGCCGGTCTTCTTCCTGTTTTTCGAGAGTTTCTTGCAGTTCCAAAAGGCTTTGCTCTTGCTGCCCCACCGTGCTGCGGGCAATCTGCAGCTCGTTGTACGCCGCCTGAGCTGGCTCTGCCTGGCGCGCCTCTTCCCGCAAGCGGGCGTGCGCTTCCGGGTCATAAGCCAGCGCGGTAATTTTTTCCAGCACTTCCGTCCGTTCCGCCCGTTCCTGCGCGCAGTAGCTCTCTTCTGCCAGGGCCGCGCGCACGTGCTCCAACTGCAGTGCCTTGGTATTGGCGAACTCCTCCGCGCGGGCAGCGAGCAAACTAATCTGCTGACCCAGTTGGTCTGCCTGGCGGGTAAGCGACTGTATCTGCTTCTCGAAGCTTTGAATTTGCGCGCGTTCTTCCGTGATTTCACGCTGGCGCTGGGCGGCGCTCTTCATCTCTTCCTGGTTTAGCCTGTACTGCTCCCGCTGGGTAAGCAGCTCTTCGTTCAGCTCCTGCTCCAGACGCTCGCGGTCGTGCAGGGCCAACGGCTGGCCGCACAAGGGGCACTCCGCGCCCTCTACTTTCTGGACCTTCTCCAGGCGGTCGCGCAGCTCCTTGCCTTTCTTTTCAATCTCCGCGTTTTCTGCCTGCAGCTCAGCAAGGCGCTTTTGCAGCATTTCGGCTTCCTGTTCCAGCGTTTCTTTGCGGCTCGCGCGCTCTTCCAGCGCGGCGATTTGCGCGTGAAGCTGCTCCTGCTGGGCTTTACGGGCGGCATTGGCCGCCTCCTCGCGTTCCAACTGCTGCTCTTCCTCTTCCAGGTGCTTCACTTCCGTCAGTAACTTCTGACGTTCCAGCGCGATGCGGCTTTCCAGGTCGCGTTTGCGGTTCTCAAGCGGGTGGAAGCGCTCGGAAAGCGCGTCCAGCTCCCCAAGTTGTTTCCGCAGGCTCTCCAAATGCTTGTAGGCGGCTTCCACGCTTTCCGCCGATGCCAGTTTTTGCTGTAGAGCAGCCAGAGCCGCTTCTTTTTCGTTCAAGCGGCGCGCAGTCTCTGTGCGCGCGGCGGCGGCTTTGCGTTCCTGCGCTTCATGCAAGGCCAGCATCTGACGGTGGCTGACCAGGCGCTGCTCCACTGCGCGTTTCTGTTCCAACGCGGACTGCTCCAAAAGCGTTTCTGTGCGGGCGTTCT
Source organism: Anaerolineaceae bacterium (assembly GCA_035403825.1). Taxonomy (GTDB): domain Bacteria; phylum Chloroflexota; class Anaerolineae; order Anaerolineales; family Anaerolineaceae; genus Mesolinea. The sequence continues at coordinate 9,814 of DAONFX010000029.1, read as the reverse complement.
TCAGTTTTTCCTCCAGCAGCTGCAGCTTGGCATGCCGGGCTGGCTCTTCATCCAGTTCGTTCTGAATCTCCTTCAGGCGCTCATCCCTAAGCAGGACCTCGCTCTTGCGTTTTTGGATAAGGTCCGCAGCTCGTTTGCGGTATTCCTCCCAACTGTCCAGACCAAGGATATTGCTCAGGATGCGCTTGCGGTCCGCCGGCTTTTGTGTGGCGAACAAATCCGCCTTGCCCTGCAGGAAGAACGAAGCATTGATGAAAGTCTCATAATCCAGACGCAGGGTGTGCTGAATCCTGGCGTTGGTTTCGCTCATCGTGCGTTCGGTGAGCACCTTCCAGGGGGTCGGACCGTTTTCAGCGCGGATGTAGAATTCAACCTGGCTGCCTTTGCCGCGCGTGATGGAGCGCGATACGCGGTAGACCTGGTGTTCATAAGCGAATTCCAGGCTGACTTCCGCTTTTTGACTGGCGTGGTGGATAATAGCTTCGTCGCGCCGGCGCGCCTGACCGTACAGCGCGTAGGTAATCGCGTCCAACAAGGAAGACTTGCCCGAGCCGTTCTGACCGGAGATGCACACCAGGTCCAGCCCGGTAAAATCAATCTCCACCGGCTCGCGGTAGGAGGTAAAACCAGAGAGGGAAAGTTTAATCGGGATCATCGCCGCCAAATCCTAAGGCATTATAAGCCCCGGCGAAAGTCTCCGGGCTGCGCTCCTCATGGAAGAGTTCCTGCCAGAACGCATTGTCATATCTCCTGGAGCGGATGGGAATCGGCATGGGAACTCCCCAGCCTAACAAAAGCGCTTCCTCCTTAGCCTGCAGTTTGGAGAGCATACCGCGCAGCGCGCCCCTGCCGGGCAAACCCGAGAGCACCGCGTTGATATCGTCTTCATCCCCCAGCGAGCCCGAAATGCGCGTACCCAACTGAGACATGACCTCGTCGTAAATCTGGGAGGGGCGCTGGTCGATGATAAGCAGGGTGACGTAATATTTGCGCATTTCGCGCGCGATGGTGCTGAAGATGGTCTGCGATGCCATCTCGCGGTTGAGCAGCTTGTGCGCCTCTTCCACCACCACTACCAGCGGGCGCGGCTCCACGCTATTCTCGGAGTGGAATTTTTCGGTTTTTTCTTCCCAATGGTCGCGGATTTTGCGGGTTATCAGGTTGGTGACCAGCAAATAATCCAGCTCGGTGTTGTACTTTCCGAAGGACAGGATGACGTGCCTGCCGTTCTCCAGGTTTTCGATGATATCATCCAAGCCCTTCGTGGCGGGGTCGGCAATCAGGTAGGGCCGAACGCGCAGGCGTCCCAGCTTCTGGTGCAGCGCCAGGGCGGATTTGGGGTGCACATTGCTTCCAGCCGCCCAGGCTTCCACGCTGTTGGGCGCGGGCATGCTTTTACCGGTCTCATCCTGTTCGGTTGTGCCGGTTTCCATGCTGAGAAATTCGCGAAACCACTCCTTGCCAAATTCCCGTTCCAAGGCGGCCAGCACGGTCGCGGCCGTCTCGTTCAGGTTCAGCGCCTGGCTGAGCAGCAGCACATCCTCGCTGGTAATATCTGACTGCGCGATTTCCAGGGAGAGGTCCGCGTTCAGCTTTCCAAAGGAAGTCCGCGCGCCCAAACCCGCCAGCCGAATCTTCGCGCCGAACTTGCCCTTGAGCCCCGGCACTGCCTGGCCGGTATCGGAGGAGCTGCTGTCCGGTCCGTATTCGTTGTGCATATCAAAAATCAGCGCGGAGGCGCGGTCGGCGTGGATAAGCCCCGCCAGAATCATGCGCGCCAGGAAAGACTTGCCCGAGCCGGTGGTGCCAAAAATTCCGGAGCTGCGCTTGACGAACTTATCCAGGTTCAGGCAGACCGGGTGCCCCTGTTCGCGGGTGTAGCCGATGCAAAACATCTCCTGGTTGTTTTCCTCCCCGAATATCTGGGCGATATCAGCGGCGTCCGCCAACATCACCGGCGAGTGGTGGCTGGGCACGGTTTTGACGGGAATTGGTTTGCTTTCTTCCGGGTGCTGCTCTTTCCACAGGCGGTATTCTTCCGTCCCGGGTTCCGGCCCGCGCTCCATCATCAGCACCGGCATCACCGCCAGGTTGGTGAAGAGCGTCTGGCCGTGCAGCAGTTCCGCCATTTGGCGCGGCAGGCGTTCCTCGCTCTGCTCATCGGCAAAGCGCGGGTTGGTGGAGCCCAACTGCAGGTCGGTGACCAGACCATAAAAACGCCATCCGCCGCTGTCGATGACCACAAAGGAGCCTTCCTGGACCTCCTGCGGAGGGACGGTCAGGCGCACCTGCAGGTTGGCTTCCAGTCCACCGCCGACCACGTACCCGATTGCGTGCGCTTGCGAGCCTGTCATTGTGTCCATATCCACCTCACTCCAATTCTGCCAGCGCGTTCAAAACGTTCATCAGACCTTCGTAGTCATCCCGCAGCAGCACAATCAGCTCCTTGCAGGCGCCCGTGTACCAGTCCGCGCGGCCTTTTTGCGCGTGCGCCTGCCTGGCGCGCGCCAGGTGCGCTGTCAGGATTTCTTCCACCGGCTGGTCTTCCAGGCGCAGGATGTGGCGGAAGTAACCGTAGCGGCCGGTGCTGGTGAAGCGCACCAGCTCTTCATCGTCGCACAGGTAAAGCGCGTCCAGGCTGAGAGGCGGACGCGGCGGCAGGCGGTGATAAATTTGGCCGCCCAGCCCGAATCCAACGCAGTGCACATTGATTTCGACCGGCAAATTGCGATTGTGGCGGTTATCTTCAGTATATTCCGTGGGAATGCTGATGCCGGAAACAAGCTGGCGCACCAGGCTGTCGTCGTTGATGACAATATTTCCTATCAACCCGTAAATCTCCAGCCCGTCTTCCAGACGCACTTTGCATAAAGCCCCCAGCGCCGGAGCGACCAAATCCCTGGTGCGGCAGCCCGCCACAAAGCCGCGGTTATCCGCGCGCAGCAGTTTCCCGATTAGTATTTTTGTTTCTTCTTGCATCTCTCCCTCATCTTCCCGTCAGACCTTTGTTCCAGTCTTTGTTGGAGCGTTTCCCCACCCGCGCGCCGGCCTGCTCCAGCTCACGCACCAACATGGCTTCTACTTGTTCGTGTTCCGGCATGCTAATCACCGCCAGCTCATGCGCGCGGTGCAGCGCGTACGGATAGGGGTGGGTATCCAGAATCATCGCTTCGTGATAGATCACGCTGTGCAGCGTGTCCACCAGGCGTGCATGCGCGCTGACCCAGGCTGGGAATTCGACCCGCGCCAGGTTTGGCTCACCCCCGCCGCTCACATTCAGGTAAAAGAAATGCACGCTCAGGCTGGCTTTGCCCTCCCCTTTGGTGACGGCTTCGAACACCGCCGAGCGTTCACCCGCGCTAAGGAGGTTTCCCAGCAGTTCGGCATCGCTGATTCCGCGGATTTCGCGCCTGGTATCGTCATAAGCCCCCAGTTCGGCATCCGGAACCTGCAAAACGCTGAGCATGCGGCTAAGAAGCTCCGAACCCGGCTTGTCGATATAGCCCGCGCTGAGCACGCCGCGGGCTTCCAGGTTGGCGTGGATTTTTTCCACATCCTCCTGGATATGCTTGCGTTCCCTGCGCGTGGTGATGTTCTCGTATACGTCCAAGGGCCCGTCCGTGAGGGTGATAATCGGCAATTCCTGCGGATTGGCTGCTTCAAGCAGGGCTTTGCGTTCCTCCAGGTCCCGGAAAAGCGACACATCCTCTTCGCCAATCAAGTGCCCATCGGGGGTGAACAGGCTTTCATGTTCCAACAGCGTGCTGAGCACATTGATTTCCGGCGCGCGCCCCGAACCCCGCTCGATTTTTATCAAGCCGATGTTGAGCACGCAAAACTGCACAGGTCTGTGGCGATTTGGCACGATTTGCGAACCGTCCGCGGCAATCAGCGTGTACCCGGACGGCAGCGCGGGCAGGGGTTTGCGGGTCAGCAGCTTTTCCTGCACCGGTTTGGCACAGTACAGGTTGCGCAGCAAAGCTTGAGCCCTGGTAATCTTTTCGCGCATGGCCTCCACTTCCAGGGCCGGGTTCGAAAACAACTGCCACAGCTGCTTGTGCTGCGCATCCAGCGCATCCTGATGGCCTTTCTCCTTGCGGGCATATGCAGGCAGGCATTGCTCAATCTGAGGATAGTTTACTGGCATGGCTCTCTTTCTGAGAGGTTATGAAAAGAACCCCGGTTTTTATTATATCCAATGCCCGGCGCTTTTCCCGCTTCTTCCGAGAAGATGTTTTGCTTTTCGGGAACATTCCCCGCGCCTGCTGCGTCTTTATTTCAGCGAAAACCAAGGAGTTAACCATGAAAACCAAATTTTCAGTTCTTTCAATTATCGTCCTCCTCATCGGAGCCCTGACGTTAGCCGGATGTGCCTTATTCCAGGCTCCGCAGCAAACCGCGGCTCCTACCAACGTACGCACGCTCAGCGTGAACGGGACCGGCAAGGTGGTGCTGGTGCCTGATATTGCCTATATCAATATCGGCGTGCACACCGAAGCCGCGGACGTGAGCTCTTCCCTCAGCAACAACAACGACCTGGCTACCGCTATCTCTACCGCCCTCCAGGCGGAAGGTGTGGAGCTGAAGGATATCCAGACGTCGAATTTCAATGTTTACCCGATGCAGCAGTACGATAACCTGGGTCAGGCCACCGGCACCGTGTACGTGGTGGACAATACTGTCTCGATCACTGTCCGCGACCTGAGCAAGCTCGGCAAGCTGTTGGACGTCGCCATCCGATCGGGCGCCAACAATATCTACGGCATCAACTTTGACATTGCCGACCGTGAAAGCGCTCTGGCCAGCGCGCGCGACCTGGCAATCAAGGATGCCCAGAGCAAAGCCCAGGCTGTGGCGAGCGTCGCCGGCGTGCAGCTTGGCGAAGTGCAGGCCATCGTCGCCACGAACTCCAGCTACGTGCAGCCGTACAGCACGTACGGCATGGGCGGCGGTGGAGCCTCCGCTTTGGAACCTTCCGTTCCGGTTTCCGCAGGCCAGCTGATCATCACCTACGACGTCAATCTGACCTACGCCATCCAGTAACCCATCTGCGTCCCACCCAAGGCCCTGAAAGCAGCCCTTTCAGGGCCATTTACCAGGTGCGCGCTGTGATAAAATTTCCACAAGACCTGTGCGTCCCCGGAAGGTGAAGCTCATGAATGTTTCTGAAATCAATGTGCGGGATTATCGCAAGAACGCGGTTCCTGTTGAGGATTTTATTATCAAGCGCTGGTCTGCCAGAGCGATGAGCGCTGCGGCCCTGCCCCAGGAAGAGCTTTTGCGCCTGTTCGAGGCCGCGCGCTGGGCTCCTTCTTCGGGCAATTTCCAGGAATGGTATTTCCTCTACGCCCACCGCGGTACGGAACAGTTTGACCACTTCTTTTCCCTGTTGGATATCTGGAATCAGGAATGGTGCCTGCGCGCCAGCGTGCTGCTGGTCGTGCTCTCCAACCGAATCTCACCCAAAGGCAAGGAAATCAACACGCATGCGTTTGATACCGGCCTGGCCTTCGAAAACCTGGCCTTGCAGGGCGTTGCCATGGGATTGATTGTTCACCCGATGGGCGGATTTGACAGTGAGCGCGCCGTTGCCGAATTGCATATCCCCGATACTTACAGCGTGCACTGCATGGCGGCCGTAGGCTACCCCGGGGAAATCGGCGATTTGTCCGAATATAACCAGAACCGGGAATACCCGAACCAGCGTAAGGACTTGAAAGAAACTTATCAGGAAGGCGGTTTTCCGCCTGTTTCAGAATAAAGGAGAAGCCATGCCCATCCACCCTCTGGCAGGCAAGCCTGCCCCGCTCGAAGCGCTCGTCAATATCCCCCGCCTGATTTCCGCCTATTACACGCTGCACCCCGACCCACAGAACAGCGCCCAGGCAGTGGTATTCGGCACCAGCGGTCACCGCGGCTCTTCGCTGCTTGGCAGCTTTAACGAAGACCATGTGCTGGCCATCAGCCAGGCGATTTACGAATACCGCAAACTGGCCGGCATCAGCGGGCCGCTCTTTATCGGGATGGATACGCATGCGCTCTCCGAGCCGGCGCTTTACAGCGCGATTGAGGTGTTCGCCGGCAACGGCATAGAAATCATGATTCACGCGGACATGCGCTACACCCCCACGCCGGTCATCTCCCACGCCATCCTCACCTACAACGCCGGCAGGCAGAGCGGCCTGGCGGATGGGGTGGTCATTTCGCCTTCTCACAACCCTCCCGATGACGGCGGCTTCAAGTACAACCCCCCAAACGGCGGACCCGCGGATACGGATACAACCAGCTGGATCCAGAACCGCGCCAACGAAATCATTCGCGGCGGCCTCAAAGAGGTCCGACGGCTCGGCCTCGCGAAAGCCCTCCAAGCCGATACCACCCATCCCATCGACCTTATCAGCCCCTACGTGAACGACCTGGAAAATGTTGTGAACCTGAAAGCCGTGGCGGCCTCCGGTATCCATATCGGCGTGGACCCGCTGGGCGGTTCAGGCCTGGGGTATTGGGAGCCAATCGCCGAACGCTACGCCCTGAATATCGAGGTCGTCAACAAACGCGTGGACCCCACCTTCTCTTTTATGACCCTGGATAAGGACGGCAAAATCCGGATGGACTGCTCCAGCCCGTACGCCATGGCAAACCTGGTCAATATGAAGGACAGATTCGATATTGCCTTCGGCAATGATGTGGACTTTGACCGCCACGGCATCGTCACGCCCAGCGTGGGATTGATGAACCCCAATCATTATCTGGCGGTCGCCATCTGGTATATCTTCCAGCACCGCCCGGATTGGTCTCGCGGCGCGGCAATCGGCAAAACGCTGGTTTCCAGCTCCCTCATCGATAAGGTGGCCCTCAAGATCGGACGGCGCTTATGCGAGGTGCCGGTCGGCTTCAAGTGGTTTGTGCCCGGTTTGCTGGACGGCAGCGTTGGCTTTGGCGGCGAAGAGAGCGCGGGCGCTTCGTTCCTGCGCAAAAACGGCGCCACCTGGACCACGGATAAGGACGGTATCATTCTGGACCTGCTCGCCGCGGAAATTCTGGCGGTAACCGGCAAGGACCCCGGCTGGCACTACCAGGCGCTGGAAGCCGAACTGGGCAAAAGCTGGTATGCGCGTATGGACGCCCCCACCGGCGCGCGCGAAAAAGCCGTTCTGGCGGCGCTCTCCCCGGAGATGGTAAAAGCGGATATGCTGGCGGGCGACCCAATCACCGCCAAGCTCACCAAAGCGCCCTGCAACAATGCCCCGATTGGCGGGCTGAAGGTGACCACGGATTTCGGCTGGTTTGCCGCGCGGCCTTCGGGCACGGAGGATATTTATAAGATTTACGCGGAAAGCCTGAAAGGCGAGGAACATCTGGCGCGTATTCAGGCGGAAGCGCGCGAAATTGTGGACGCCGCCCTCGCGGCGTAGGACCGCATATGGACATCAACCCCGCATTCAAACGCGGGGTTTTTTCATCTCTCAGGAAAAGAGCCGGGCCAGATAATAGCCCAACATTACCGCCCAAATCCAGGTGTCTGTCCGGTCCAGGATACCGCCGTGCCCGGGGATTAGCGTGCCGCTGTCCTTCACGCCGGCAATGCGCTTGAGCATGCTAATGAAGAGATCCCCGAAGGGTGCGAGTGTTCCGATTACCAGACCCAGAAGCGCACCTTCCCAGACGGTCAGCTCCGGCATGACAGGCGTCAGAATCCAGCCCAACAAGGCGCCGAAACCCACGCCAAACAGAATCCCGCCGGCATAGCCTTCCCAGCTTTTGCGCGGGCTGAGGCGTGGAAAGATTTTGTGTATCCCATACTTCACCCCGACGGCGTACGCGCCCAGGTCCACCAGCATCACCAGACCAACGCTCAGCATGGTCCACCAGGCTCCATTTGGCAGCGCTCTCAAGGAGAAAAAGTAGCCCCCCAGCCAACCGAGATACACAATCCCGGATACATGCAGCGCGAAGGTCAGCGCAGCTTGCGCGTCCTGCATTTCAAAGCGCTTCAGGCTGAGGATGGCGCAAGCGACCAAAATGACCACCAGCGCGAGGTCCATGTAGGCAAAGCCGGCGAACAGTCGCAAAATCAGCAGCGCCAAAACGCCCCCCAGCATGAGCGGAAGCGATACGTAGTACCCCATGGTCTTGAGTAAGCGCCAGTATTCCCAAGCGCCTGTCCCCAGGGCAGCCAGCAAGACCAGCCCATAAACAGCGCCGCCTATATAAGAGACGGCGAGGATGAGCGGCACAAACACCAGCGCAGACTTGAAACGGGTCCAGAACATTACTTGGAGCTTAATCCTCCGAAACGGCGGTCTCTGCGGCTGTATTCGCGCAGCATATCCCGGAAAACGTCTTCGTTGAAATCCGGCCAATATGTGGCGGGGAAGACCCACTCGGCATAAGGGCTCTGCCACATCAGGAAGTTGCTCGTGCGCATCTCGCCGCTGGTGCGGATGATCAAATCCGGGTCGGGGATGCCGGCGGTGAACAGATTTCGTCCGATTAAGGCTTCGTTCACGTCTTCGGGCCTTACGCCGCTGGCGACGATTTTGCGTACGGCGCTGACGATTTCATCCCTGCCGCCGTAGTTAAAAGCCAGCAGCACAGTAATCTTCCGGTTATCTTTGGTGAGGTGAATGGCGTACTTGATTTTTTCCACCAGCGAAGGGCGCAAGCGATCCAGATGCCCGATATGGAGGATGCGCACGCCTTCTTTGTGCAGCGGCTCGGTTTCCCTGTCGATAAATTCGGCCAGCAGGTCCATAATCCCGAAAACTTCATCGCGCGGGCGATTCCAGTTTTCCGTGGAGAACGCGTAAAAAGTGAGGTATTTAATGCCGAATTTGATGCCGGCCGTAATGACGCCGCGCAGGTTTTCCACGCCAGCGCGGTGCCCGTCCAGGCGCGGCAGCCCCCGGGCGTTTGCCCAGCGGCCGTTCCCGTCCATAATCAGGCCCACGTGGGTGGGAATCTTCAGGGGTTCTTCCGCTGCTTCCATGGATTCAGACCTCAAGGATTTCTTTCTCTTTGCGGGCGCCGATCTCGTCAATTTTGTCAATCATCTCGGCCGTTAGGTCCTTCAGTTCTTCTTCAGCGCTGTTCAGTTCGTCCTCTGATATGAGCTTTTCTTTCTCAAAATCCTTCAGGTCTTTAATCACATCGCGGCGGACGTTGCGGACAGCAACTTTACAGTCTTCGAGCCGGCCGTGCACCACGCGCACCAATTCCCGCCGGCGTTCTTCGGTAAGGGGCGGCAGGTTCAGGCGGATGGATTTGCCGTCGTTGTTAGGTGTCAGACCGAGCTCGGAGGCAAGGATGGCCCGCTCAATGTTTTTGAGGGTGGACGCATCGAAAGGACGGATGAGCAGCTGCCTGGATTCTGGCACGCTGATGGTTGCCATCTGAATCAACGGAAGCGTCGCGCCGTAGTATTCGACCGGCATTTTTTCGATCAGGGCAGGGGATGCCCGGCCGGTACGGATGCCGGTCAGGTCTTCTTCCAAAACCTCCACGGCGGCTTGCATCCGCTGCTGCGCTTCTTTAACGAGCTCTTTGATCATATTCGCCTCCTCATAAGCTTTCGAAAGTTAAGCATACCTTAAAAAAGGGAAAAATAACAGCCTGCAGGAGCTTTACAGCCCCCATCCCAGACGCCCTATCCGGGTGAAGTCAACCGGCAGATCGCCATCCGTCCATGCCGCGGCGGCTCTCGCCACGACGGACAGGTCATTCGAAGCCGCGGTCGCAGAGTCTTGCCAGCAAGAGAAGAAGTTCTTTCGCTGCATGCAGGGTGACACACTTCCTGACGTTCCGAGCCGCCGGC
>DAONFX010000028.1:0-20606 GCA_035403825.1 Anaerolineaceae bacterium | reverse complement strand
GATCTGTATGGAGAATTAGCATGAGCGCACAAATACCCGCGAATGATCTGCTCGTTGTTGACCGGATTGAAACCTTCATCGGTCAATTTCACATCCTGGAAAATGTTTCCGTGCGCGTCCCGAAAGGTTCCATCACGGTGCTGTTAGGACGCAATGGCGCAGGCAAAACTACAACCTTAAAGTCGATCATCGGGCTGACGCCGCCCCGCGAAGGGAAGATTACCTTCGATGGGCTGGAAATCCAGGGTAAACAAGCCTTCAACATTGCCAACCTGGGCATGGGCTACGTTCCCGAAAACCGCGCCATCTTTCGCGCGCTTTCTGTTCTGGAAAACCTGAAACTGGCGGAACGAAAAAAAGGAGATTTTGAGCGCAAGTCCGACTTCATTTTTGAACTGTTTCCCGATTTGAAGCGGCTTTACAAGCTGCCCGGTAACCACCTCTCGGGCGGTCAGCAGCAAATGCTGGCGGTAGCGCGCGCGTTGGTTCCGGACAATAAGCTGCTCCTGATTGATGAACCAAGCGAAGGGCTGGCTCCTATTCTGATTCAACAGATGATGGAAGCTATCCGCCAACTGAGCCAGACCACCACCATTTTGCTGGTTGAGCAAAACTTTATCATGGCAAGTCAGCTGGCGGAGCGTTATACCATTATTGACGATGGAAAGTCTGTTCAGGAAGGTTTGATGGAGGATCTGGTAGAGGACACAGACCTTATCCACCATTATCTTGGCGCGAGTATCAAGACCCGGAAAGAACTGGAGATGGAACATGAATCCGAAAAGTAAAAATATCCTCCTCGGACTTCTTATTGCCGGGCTGTTGGTCGCGGTGGTGGTGGGCGTCTACACATATGCCGGGCAACGCGCATTTGTCAGCACCCTTTTCTCCGGTCTAACGCTGGGCTCGCTGTTCTTCATGGTTGCCGCAGGTCTTACCCTGATCTTCGGCCTGATGGACGTGCTCAACTTTGCGCACGGCTCCATGTTTATGCTCGGAGCGTATATTGGCTGGCAGTTCTACACCAACCCCACCTTTATTTTTGGTATGGCGCCTTTCCTGCTGGCATTTGGCGCTGGCGTAATGCTCACGCCTATTATTAAACCATACCTCATCGCCTGGAAAGTTTCTGAAAAAATGCAGAAGGCGCTTCCAAAAATCGCCTATGTGCTGGCGCTGCTTGCGCTTGTGTTCGCCTTCGTGGGTTTCGATATTCTGAGCGTGGCCGATACCGCGATGGTGGCCGCCACTACCACCACAATTGGGAATCCACTGGCAGAAATTAGCGCTCAGGAGCCACTTAGCTCCTACTGGCTGCGCCCGCTTCTGATGTTCGTGGCCGGCTTGTTAATCGCGGTGGCTTCCTCAAGGCCGGGGGATAAAACCCAGTTTGCCCCCAGGGAAACCATCGGGAAGAAACTCCTGATGCCGGCGGCGCTCCTGGTCCTCACGGTCCTCAGCACGCTGGTACGCGAATCCGCGTCGGAGGCTTTGCTGCTGATGAACGGCAACCTGCGCTTCGTGCTCTCTATCCTGCTTGCCGTTGCTTTCGGGTTCGTGTTTGGCGCCGTAATTGAGATCACGCTAATCCGCCCGCTGTACGTGCGCCCGACCTTTATCCTGCTCATGACGCTGGGCCTTAGCTATGTCATCCGCGAGCTGGTGCAGTACCTGTGGGATCCGCTGACCTACCAGATGTCCCGCCCGCCTCTGTTTGCCCAACCGGGCAAAGCCACGAGTATTGCCGAATGGCTGCAAAAGGGCAGCGCGACCATCGATATCTATGGGGCGACTGTTCCAACCTACCGCCTGTTCATCATCGCTCTGGGAATTGTCATGTTTGTTGTAGTCCTTTTCGTTATGACCAGGACCCGCCTGGGCATGACTATCCGGGCTGGCGTGCAGGACCCGCAAATGGTCGAGGCGATGGGCATCAACGTCAAAGCCGTCTTTACGCTGGTCTTCGCGATGGGTGTGGCCTTGGCGGCGCTCGGCGGCATTGGCGCGGCGCCCTTCCTGCCGGTGCAGCCGCTGATGGGCGATACTTACCAGACCCAGGGCTTGATTACCGTGGTGATTGGCGGCATGGGCAGCTATGTTGGCGCGTTTGTCGGAGCAATGATCCTGGGCATGGCCCGCGCTTTTGGGGATTACTTTGCCCTCAAACTCTCCCTTTCGCCTGCGATTGCTGAAGCTTCGACGGTCATCATTATGGTGATTGTGCTGCTCACAAAGCCGCAAGGCTTGTTTGGAAAGAAGGAGTAACCTGTCATGGCTGAAAATCCTGTCACCAAAAAGGCTGCAAAAACTCCATTCAAGATTAAGGAGCTCGGATTCCTGGTCTTCATTGGACTGATGGTCTTACTCCCCTTTGTGATGAATCTGATTACCGGCACCGGCCTGAATGAAGGCGTGACAAAATTCTGGCAAGGCCAGCTTATTGCTTTCTTTATTATGGCAGTCTTCGCCATGAGCTACGACTTGTTGATTGGCTTTGGCGGAATCCTTTCCTTTGGTCATGCCGCTTCATTCGGCGGCGGAGCCTACGCATTTGGCCTGCTGATGAAGCATTGGGCGCCAAATTTCATTAAAAACAACCCTATCGTCCTTGGCAATACCGACCTGACCATGGTGGTCGTGCTTCTGGTTGTCTTGCTGGTAGTGCTGCTTGTTTCCGTCGCGATCGGGCTGCTCTTTGCGGTTACCTCGATGCGCCTGAAGGGCACGTACTTCGCGATGATTACGCTGGCGCTCTCCACCGCTTTTTATATCATCATCAAATCAACCGACCTGCACAAATGGACTGGCGCGGACGAAGGGCTGCACGGCATCCCCCTGCCGGTTTGGCTGAACCCGACCCAAAACCGCTTGACCGTCTACTTTATCACGCTCGCCTTCCTGTTCGTTTCCTATCTGCTCCTGCGGCGTTTCGTCAATTCACCTACCGGGCGGATTATTGTCGCTAACCGGGAAAACGAAGACCGCATGCGCATGATTGGCTACAACCCTGTCACTTACCGAACGATTGCGTTTGTGGTAGCCTCAGTCTTCGCGGGTTTGGCTGGCATGTTCTACTCCATCTGGAATATGAGCGCCACTCCGACGATGATATCGGTGGTCACAACCGTGAACGCCTTGATTATGACCATCATGGGCGGCATGGGGACGCTGATCGGTCCGATCTTCGGCGCGGCAATCAGCCAAATTATCCAGCAGTTCTTTTACACCTGGTTTGGCGCGCGCTGGCCGCTCATTTTTGGCGCGCTGTTCATCCTCATCGTGATGTTCCTGCCCTACGGCATCGTTGGCACCTGGCGCTTTCAAAAGGCGAATTTGCATGAAGGCTGGAAGCGTTTCCTGAAGCTGTTTGCCTCGAAGGCGGACGCCGCAGAAGCGGAAAACTTTCAGAAACCGCCCGAGGCGTAATCTACTATCAACCGAATTGGGCAGCGCGGAAATGCGCTGCCTTTTTCTTTACCAAGCGCTTTGCAGCAGAGCCGCGCCCGGGTGCTTTTGCCCAAAGTGTTTTACAATTGCGGCACGACAAGGCGCGAACTGCGCTCCCCGAGGAACACGATTGCTTTTGCTCAAATCCAAACAGAGCGGTGAGAATGATGACCACTGAAATTCCGGAATCTTTACGCGACCACAGCTTTGGGGACCTGGACACGCCCTCCATTGGGGCGGCGTTTTTAATGGATCGCGCGCTGGGCGTGCACCATTTCGGGCGGAAATCCCCGCTCGTGCCAAAGCCCGGGGACGCGGTCACGCTTTACGCGTATACCTCCAGCGGTTGTCCCGTCGGGGATCTTGTGCTGCGCTACTCCACCAACGATTGGCGCGATTACGCGGAGCTGCCCTTCCAACCCGAAGGGCAAAACTGGGACACGCTCGCGTGGGCCTGGATAACCGGTTGGCGCGCTCTGCTGCCGCCGCAGCCCGCGGGGACGCTCCTGCGCTACCAGGTTTACGCGCGCCTGCCAGAACGGGAAGCCGGGCAGACCAGCCCAGGGCTGCTCTTTGCCGACACTCAGTCCGCCGACGCGCGCAGCGCGGATCAGTTCGCGATTTGGTACGGCGCGGACAGCGTTCCTGCCTGGAGCAGATCTGCCCGCATTTATCAGATTTTTGTCGATCGTTTCAACCCGGGGCAGGGGAGGGATTGGCTTCAGCAGGAAGACCTGGCGCGTCCGTTCGGCGGTACGCTGCGCGGAGTAATCGAAAAACTGAATTACATCCACGACCTGGGATTCAACGCGATTTGGCTCACACCGATCTTCGCCAGCCCCAGCCATCACGGGTACGATACCAGCGATTACCTGCGCATCGAACCTCGCCTCGGCACGCTTGCGGACTTCGAAGAGCTGATCACCAAAGCGCACGCGCTGGGACTGCGGGTCATCCTGGATTTTGTGGCGAATCATGTTTCAAACCAACACCCGGCGCTGCTGGAAGCGCTTAAATCGGCCTCCAGCCCCTTTACCGCCTGGTTTAAGTGGGTAAAATGGCCTGAATACCAGGGTTATTTTAACCTGCGCAGCATGCCCGAACTGAACCTGGCGCACGGGTCGCCAGCCCGTGAGCACCTCTTTGATGCAGCGCGCTATTGGCTGCGCCTGGGTGCGGACGGCTACCGCCTGGATTACGCCATTGGTCCCGGCCTGGATTTTTGGGTCGAATTTCGCAAGATCTGCCGCGAGGTGAACCCGGAAGTCTGGACCTTTGGCGAGGTAACGCGCCCGGCCGACCAGCAGCTCAGCTTTGCCGGAGGGATGGACGGCACGCTGGACTTCCTCAGCTGCCAGGCGCTGCGGGAGAGCTTCGCTTTCCGCTCTAAACCTATCTCAGGGTTTGCCGGGTTTTTGCAGGCCAGCCAGGCTTATTTTCCACGGGAATTCAGCCGTCCGGCTTTCCTGGATAATCACGACATGAACCGCTTCTTGTTTGCCGCCGGCGGCAGCCAGAGGCGCCTGAAGCTCGCCCTCTCCTGGCTCTACCTTCTTCCCGGGCAGCCGCTGGTATATTTCGGCAGCGAGAGCGCGCTTTCCCAGGCGCTCTCTATACACGACCCGGCTGCTATGGGCTTTGACCAGTCCCGTCTGGCAATGAATTGGGGTGAAGTCGACCAGCACAGCGAGTTGGCGGACCACATTCGCGCCTTGAGCGCCTTTCGGGAACGTTTCCCGGGCCTGGTGGATGCGGACTGGCTTCTGCTTGCGCTCGATGACGAGAGGGAAACTGCCCTGTGGCGCGTGCGCCTGGCGGATACGTCCTTCTTCGCCGCGCTGAACCGCTCGGAGGAGCCCCGCACCATTCCTGTTCCTCAGGATTGCCTGGGAGGTGACCAGTCCGTTTTCGACATGCTGACAGGCGAACATCTGCCTGCAGTCTTCGGGCGCGTCCATATCCCTGCCGAAAGTGTGCTAATCCTCGCGAACAAAACGGGCGGGTAGCGGGCTGATTTTGCTGAGGCGCGCTGCAAGATCAGTGAAATCTGTCATCTCAGCGTTTCCCAGCTATAATTGTGCCTTGAAGATTCCACGAATTGCAGCGCATATGGCTAACCGTCTAAAATCGTTTCTCACAGGTCTTCTTACTATCCGCCCGGAGGATGAAGTTCCGCACAACGTGGCAAAGAATTTCAGGCACAACGTGACGATGGGAAGCCTGGACCTGATGTTTTTTATCTTTGGGGACGGCTTTGGTTCCATTACCACCATCATGCCGGTATTCGCCGCGACGTTGACCAAATCACCGCTGCTGATCGGGTTAATCCCGGCCATTGCGAACTTTGGCTGGTATATGCCGCAAATGTTTCTCTCCAACTATGTTTCGGGGCTCAAACAGAAGCATCCTTTCGCGGTCAAAATGGCCGTGGTGGAACGCGTTCCGTATGTTTTTTTCCCCCTGCTGGCGCTGTTGGTGCCGAGCATTCCGAAAACCACGGCGCTCCTCTGGCTCTTCATCCTGATTACCTGGCGTGGGCTGGCCAGCGGCTTAATCGCGCTGCCCTGGCAGGAAGTGCAGGCCAGCGTCATACCCATCACACACCGGGCCCGTTTCTATGGGGTATCGCGCGTGCTGGCTCAGTTTATGGGCATTCTCAGCTCTGTGCTCGCCACCATTTTCCTCAGCCGTCTGCCGTACCCGCAAAACTACGCCTTGTGTTTTGCCACCGCGGTGGTGGCGCAGTGGTTTTCTTTCTATTTCTACTCGCGTATACGCGAACCGGTAAACACGGAGCTGGAAACGGCAAGCGCCGACCTGGCCTCCAGCGCAGGCGCACGGAAGGAACAGGAAAAAACGAAACCAGCCCGGAAAATCATCGACCTGGAACTCTTTGGCGCCATTCTCAAGCGCGACAAGAACTTTCGCTACTACCTGGTCGGGCGTTCGGTGATATTTCTGGGCGCGATGGCAAGCGGATTTCTGGCAGTCTACGGGATCCAACGCTTCAACCTGTCTGATTCCCGCGCGGCTGTTTTTACTGCCCTGCTCTACTTCAGCGGAATCATTGGCTACACTCTGGGCGGCATGCTTGGCGACAAAGTGGGACCGAAGCGCATCGTGGTGGCGTCCGTCCTCATCTGGGCTGTGGGGATGCTGATTGCCATCCTGGCGCGCAGCGAATGGGCATATTACCTGGTCTTTTTGATGTTCGGGTTAAACTCTGCCGGTATGGTGCTTGGGGATTCGATCCTGGTGATGGAACTGGGCGAGGAGAAGCTGCGCCCGACTTATCTGGGGATGGCACGCAGTCTGACGGGAATTTTTGTGCTCGTCGCGCCTGTTTTTGCCGGCGCTCTGGTGGAAGCTTTCGGATATAACGTGATGTTCACCGTCTGCCTGGCGCTGACCTTGCTCGGAGCGGCGATTATCAGCCGGGTGAAAGATCTTCCGCGCCGCGCAAGCCGCCTGAAAAGCGAGCAAACTTCTGTCTGATTTGTGCTTAGGGGCATAATGCGAGAAGAAGGGCGCTGCTGATGCGGTTTTGGGCATGCGCGGAGTTACAATACTGGCTTTAATTTTCCATTGAAAGCGTTACCTCATCCGCCTGAATACGCTTGCTGAGAACCCGATTTTCGCCGGCCTGCCAGGCGTCAGCAATCCGCAGGCTGTCGCTTAAGCGACAGGAGGCTGCGCGTAGCCATATTATGCCATCATCAAAACACATCCGGAAAAATCCGCTGCTGCCTTTCTATGCTATAATTCCCGGAACGGCAGTTGCTGTGAGAGAGACCCGCGCTGTGCAGCGGGGGAGCTTGCCCTGTGAAAAGAAAACCTGATTATCACGACCATATCCTGTATAAAACACTGCTATTGACCAACAAACATCCTGAAATTGAAACTCTCTCAATGATTTCGGGCAACAAAACCTCCGGGATTGAAACGCAATCCTGAAAAAAGCATGGGAGGGCCATGAGTGAAAGAGTTACTTTCTTTATTGACGGAACAAATCTATATTTCGGGCTAATCAAAGATCTCAAAAGGCTTGACCTCGACTTTCAGAAACTGGTTCAGAAACTCCTGAACGGGAGGACCTTATCCAGAGTCTACTATTACGCCGTCGCTCCGACCGAGGAGCAAGCCAACCTGGTGACGGAAATCGAACGCTACAAACGCCAGATGAAGTTCCTGGAGGCGCTGCGCCGCACCCCATATTTTGAAGTTGTCCTGGGGCGGTTGGTTTTGCACAATTCTTCTTACATCGAAAAAGGGGTGGATGTGGCGATCGCCGTGGATATGCTCGACCTGCAAAGCACATATGAAACCGCGGTACTCATCTCCGGTGACTCGGATTTTTGCCGGGCAGTCCAGGTTGTCAAGCGGGGAGGCAAGCACGTTGAAAACGCCACCACCAGAACCATCTCTTCCAGGGAATTGCAGCAAGCCTGCGACGTCTTTTACCTTTTGGACGACGAGTACCTGAAAGACTGCTGGCGCTACAAAACGTCGGGGTTTAACAGCTAAAAATTTCCGGGATTGCAGATGACTGCTTCTATTCTTGAGAGAGAAATCCTGGAACAGGCCTCGGTTCTGCGCCGCTTACTCGGGCGGGGCGTGGACGAGGCGCGGGAATTGATTAACCCGCTGCGAGGCCGTTTTCACTACATCCTCATCGCAGCCCGCGGCAGTTCTGATAACGCGGCGCGCTATGCCCAATACCTGTTTCAAATTGTCAACCACATTCCGGTCGCGCTGGCAACGCCGTCTGTTTTTTCCGTGTATCGCAAGCCCCCGCTGCTTGACGGCGCGCTGGTACTGGGAATTTCCCAATCCGGCAAGTCTCCGGACGTCATATCCGTTCTGGATGCCGCCAGGGCACAAAAGCGGCCGACGATTGCCATCACCAACATCCCCGGCTCGCCGCTCGAAGCTTCTGCGGATTGCACACTTGCGCTTGGCGCGGGACCCGAACTTTCGGTGGCAGCGACAAAAACCTACACAAGCTCGCTGGCCGCGGTCGCCCTGATTTCCGCCGCGCTTTCCGGTGAGAATCGAAGGCTGGATGAGCTCGCCAGGCTGCCAGACCAGGCGGAAGCGGCGCTGGCGCTCTCCCTGGAGCTTACGCCGCGCATGGAGCGTTTCCGCTTCATGCAGCACGGCGCCGTCATCGGGCGCGGTTATAACTACAGCACCGCGTTCGAGATTGCACTGAAAATCAAGGAGCTCACCGGCGTTACGACGGTGCCGTATTCCTCCGCGGACTTCTTGCACGGACCAGTAGCCTCGCTGCACAAAGGCTACCCGCTGCTGGCCGTCGCCCCTTCAGGCGTGATGTACCGCGATACCGCCGCGTTGATTCGGAAAGCCCGCCGGCTCGGCGCCGAGTTGGTGGTGATTTCAGACCGGGAAGAAGCGCTTGGGATGGCGCAGCTGGCTCTGCCGCTGGCTGCAGGCACGCCGGAATGGCTTTCCCCCATCCCGGCAGTCATCCCCGGGCAGGTGTTGGCCTGGCAGATGGCACTCTCGCGCGGTTTGGACCCGGACCATCCCCGCGGCCTGTCTAAGATTACCGAAACCTATTAGCACGTTTTCGCGAACCAGTTCGTCCAAACAGCCAGGCTGCATTCTCGATACGTTTCGCTGGCGCTTTATCGACCATCTTACGGATTCTTTAGTTTCGGACGGCAGCCTTTAGGATATCAAAGCGAAAAAGGCGGATGCAATCTCGCATCCGCCTTTCGATTGAAAACCTGCTTCTCTTCTAGATGAAGAAATGCGTATTAGTGGTGCTCGCATCGGCAGCCATGGTGGCAACCCCGGCAACTTCTACGCCGTCGATTAATTCTTCCCGCTTGATGCCCATCAAATCCATGGTCATCTGGCACGCCAGAAGTCTTACGCCGTTTTGTTGGGCGGTCTTAATGAGCACAGGCAGGGAATCGATGTTCTTTTGTTTCATGATCCCCTTAATCATGCCAGTCCCCAAACCCAACATGTGCATCTGAGACAGCACGGCTTTTTTCGCGCCGCGCGGCATCATCCAGCCAAACATGCGCTCAACCAGGTTCTTCTTGACCGCGGGCGGATTGTCCTTGCGCAGCAGGTTCAAGCCCCAGAAGGTGAAGAACAGGGTCGCCCGCTGGCCCATCGAAGCGAAGCCGTTCGCAATGATAAAGGCGGCAATAGCTTTGTCCAGGTCACCGGAGAAAACAATCATGGTCATGTCCTTGCCGTTCTTACCCGTCCCGGAAGCCGCGGCAGCTTCTTCGGCATGCTGTCCTTTCTGTACGCGGGCGGTAATCACGCCGCCGGCACTATCAATGTTGAGCAGGGTGTTGCCGGTTGCCTTCGTCCAGGAGCCGACGTCGTTGGCAAAGCCGTAATCGGTGGCTTTTACCGTGACAACATCGCCGTCTTCCATTTCCTTGACTTTGTTGTACAGCTTCAGGATTGGTCCGGGGCATTGCAAACCGCAGGCATCCAGCTGGTATTCACTGCCAGCGGGGGCTTGGGGAATGGCGTCTGTGCTGGGAAGGGTCATCGTCTTGGTCTCCGGTTCAGGGGTATGGGATTGTGGGCTGACGGCGTAGGCGTAGGTTTTATAGCCGCCGCTGAGGTTATAGGCATCAAAGCCGTTCTGGCGCAGCATCCGCACCGCAAAGTACGAACGCTGTCCCGAGGCGCAATACACCAGAATCTTGCGGTCGCGGGGAAGCTCGCCCAAACGCTGGCGCAGCTGCTGCATGGGGATGTTGCGACTGCCCGCGATGCTGCCGAGCGTGCCTTCTTCCGGCAGACGGGCATCCAGGATGAACCAGGTGCTGCGGTCCAGCCCATCCACCTCATTCCAATGCAGCACCGGCGCGTCTCCGCGCAGGATATTGCCGGCGGCAAAACCGGCGATATTCACCGGGTCGCGCGAGGAGCCAAAAGGCGGGGCGTAGCAAAGTTCCAGTTCTTCCAGGTCGTACACGCTCAAGTTTCCTTTGATTGCGGTCGCGATGACATCGATGCGTTTGTCCACGCCGTCCGGTCCAACTGCCTGAGCGCCGTAGATGCGGCCGTCCTGCGGGGAGAAGAGCAGCTTCAGTGCCATCTGGGCCGCGCCGGGATAGTAGGACGCGTGGCTGTTGGCATGGATAATCACCGATTCAAACGGCAAGGCAGCCTGCTCCAGTTGGCGCTGGTTCAAACCCGTCGAAGCCACTGTCAGGTCAAACACTTTCACGACGGAAGTGCCCTGCACGCCGGGAAACTTTGTGCTTCTGCCGGCGATTGCATCCGCGGCGGTGCGTCCTTCGCGGCTGGCAGGGCCTGCGAGCGCCAAAAATGTCGGCTGCTCGAGGATGTTGTGGGTCAACTGGGCGTCATCGCCGACGGCGTAGATATCCGGGTCGGAGGTCTGCATCTGGTCGTTTGTGGCGATTGTCCCGCGCACGCCCAACTCAAGGCCTGCGGCTTTTGCCAGGGAAGTCTCAGGGCGCACGCCAATCGCCAGCACAACCATATCGGTCGGCAGCGATTTACCGCTGGCCAGATTGACCTGCAGGCTGCCGTCCGGGCCTGTCTTCTCAATGCTCTTCAGGCCGTCGCCTAAAAACAAACCGATGTTGTGGAATGCCAGATGATGATGGACCATGGCAGCCAGTTCAAAATCCACGGGCGCCATAACCTGTTCGAGCATTTCCACCACCGTGACCTGCAGGCCTTTTTCTGCCAGGTTTTCGGCAATCTCGAGACCGATGAAACCGCCCCCGACCACGATTACGCTCTTGGGGCAGGCTTCGCTCAGGCAGCTTTCAATCGCATCCATCTCAGGGATGTTATGCAGAACGTAGACTCCTGGCAAGTCCACCCCGGGCAGAGGCGGCACAATCGGCACCGCGCCGGTGGCGAGCACCAGCTTGTCGTAAGGCTCCTGATATTCCCGGCCGGTGGTCAGCTCTTTTACCACAACGGTTTTATTCTGCCGGTCAATTGAGCGCACCTCGCTGTTGGTCCGCGCCTCGATGTTCAGCATATCCCGCAGGGTTTCGGGCGTGACCACCAGCAGCTGGTCGCGGTCCTGAATCACCCCGCCGATATGGTAGGGCAAGCCGCAGTTGGCAAATGAGACATACGGCCCCTTCTCTAACATGATAATTTCGGCGGATTCATCAACCCGGCGCAAACGGGCTGCTGTACTGGCGCCGCCCGCGACGCCTCCTACAATTACAACTTTCATACCTTACTCCTTGTCGCTGAAATCTTGGTTTGGCGGATAAGAACATTGAATCGCAGCCGTCAATTTCGCCTGTTCTGACAGCTGTTGATTAAGCACCTGACGCAATAAATCCAGCGCGTCGGTAATGCGCGTGTCGGTGATTGTGTACAGGTTGGAAGTGCCGCGCTTTTCCACGAGAACCAGAGAGCGCTCTCTCAGCACCCGTAAGTGTCTGGAAACGGTGGACTGTGGGAGCTTCATCCGTTCGGTCAGTTCCCCGACGGATTGCGGACCTTCCCGCAGGAGGTAGAGCAGCATAATGCGCGTTGGATCGCCCAGGGCGTAGCACACTTGCTGGTGAAGCAGCAGAATTTCAGCTTCCGTGACGCTGCCGTGGGGAATACTAGAGATAGTTTCGTTTTCGAGGCTCATATCCGTTTATTCATCCGCATAAACGGATGAAATATACCACAGAATGTGAAAAGCGGAACAATTGCCTTTCGGTTTGGGGGGCTCTTCCCACGACGGAACAGCCGAATTTTCCGGACCAGCTTTCGGATATAATCAATTTCCTGGATTGCAAAATTTCACGCATTCCCAATCCAGCATATGTCCATGTTTGGCAGAAGGTGACTATGCTTTTCGTCGATAACCAAAATCTGCACGATCCGGCGCTGAACCTTGCCCTGGAAGAATATCTGATCCGGAACATCGCCCCGCTAGAGGAACTCCTGCTGTTCTATATCAACGAACCTTCCATCATCATCGGCAGGCACCAAAACACATTCGCGGAAATCAACGTGGAGTACGTCCGGGAGCAGGGGCTGGATGTGGTACGGCGGCTTTCGGGCGGCGGCGCGGTCTATCATGACCTGGGTAATCTGAATTTCAGCTTTATCGCGCCTAACCTGGGCGGGAGCTTTGCAAATTTCCAGAAGTTCACCGCGCCGGTCATCCAGGTCTTGCGGGATTTGGGGGTGCAGGCTGAACTGAGCGGGCGCAACGATATCCTGGCGGAAGGGCGCAAAATCTCCGGAAACGCGCAGTATGTTTCCGGCGCGCGCATGGTCAGCCACGGCACACTGCTGTATAACTCGGACCTGGAGGCCATTGGCAAGGCGCTGCGCGTAAAAGCTTCCAAAATTGAGTCCAAGGGAATCAAGTCCGTGCGCAGCCGTGTTGCCAACATTACTGAGTTCCTGAGCGAGCCGGTGGACATCCTCAGCTTCCGCCGGCAAATTCTGTCGGGGGTTTTTGCGCAGCAAACTGCCGCAGATATCCCGGAGTATCAACTTACGCCGGCGGATTGGGAAGCTGTGCGGCAGCTCGCTCGCGAACGCTACCAGTCCTGGGATTGGAACTATGGTTCCTCGCCCGCATTCAATTTGCGGCGCTCGGTGCGCTATGCCGGCGGTGAAATTGAAGTGTACCTGGTCGTCCAGAAAGGCATGCTGCACTCGATTAAATTCATTGGCGACTTTTTCGGCCAGCGCGACGTGGCTGAATTGGAGGAGCGCCTGGCTGGCTGCCCATACCTGCCAGATGCGCTGGGGGAGCGTCTGACAGCCTTCGAGGTCAACCAATACTTCGCGGGCTTTTCTCTGGCGGAGCTGCTTTCCCTGCTTTACTAAAACCCCCCTCAGTTGGATGGTTTGTATAGGGATTCCAGCCGCGAGGCTTGAATTTCAACGTGTCAATTAATACAATAATAGTAACAATACGCCGGGTATTCCGGTATACAGATAACAATCGAGGTTGCTATGTTTAAACGAAACATATTAAGCGTTATTGCAGGGTCTCTGGTGCTTATGATCCCTACAGCCTTTGCCAGCAGCGCCGGAACGCCCAAGGGTGCTCCGAAAGGAACCCGACCTGCCGTGGAAACCAGCCAACCCGCGTCCGGGGAAGCCGCTCAAACCCCATCCACACTCTCGGACGCGGAAATGGAAGCTTTGATTCAGCAAAAGCTGCAGGGCAGCCCGCACGTCCTGCCCTTTATTCTCGGTCAGAAGCGTACGGCGGACGAATGGTCCAAAATCCTTGACCGCATGATCGGGTACGGCGCAAAGATTAACGCGCAAGAAAAGCAGCTCATTATCGGCTGGCTGGTCAGCCGTTAAACTTCCTCCTCAAGCTGCGCAGCCGCCGTGGAGTCTCCACGGCGGTTTTTTTAATCCTGCGGATTCCCGTCTGAGGAATGCACGCCCTTTTCCTGCTGCGGGTTTTCCGTAGGGGAGGGGGGGTCAGCAAAGGGCGAAGGCAGCTTCTGCGCGGCAGCTTTTTTGTTTTCATCGCTGCGGCGGTCGTAGCGCCTGGTGGTATCCGCACTGGCGTGCCCGGCAATCGCGGAGACCGTAAGCACGTCTACCTGGGCGCTGAGCAGGTCGGTGATGGAGGTACGGCGCAGGTCGTGCGGGGTGAAGTCGTCCAAACCGGCCTGAGCCTGGCGGTGCTTCAGCAGGTAATACACCGCCTGGGGCGTCAGGCGTTTCAGCAGAATCCGGCCGGATTTTGTCACGCGCGTGAAAAGCGGCCCGAGCTGCCTGCCGCGCAGCGCCAACCAGTTCTGCAGCGCTCTGACCGCATCCGCCTGCAGGTACACCTGGCGTTTTTTGCTGCCTTTCCCAGGGATACGCAGCTTGCCCTCCTTGAGGTCAAGGTCAGCCAGGTTCAGGTCCACAATTTCCTGCCGGCGCACCGCCGCGGCGTAGAGGACCGTAATCACCGCCGCATCGCGCACGCCCAGAGTCGGGTTTTTCGCGTCTTTCAGGCAGGTCTGAATCAGCGCGCGCAGTTCTTCCATTCTGAGGGTGCGTCCGCGCGGCAGCGTTTCCGAGCGCAAAGATTTAACCCCGGCGGCGCGGTAGTAATCGTTGTGATCGGCATAGAGCCCAAGCTGATAACTTTCCGCCAAAACGCGCCGCAGCGCGACCAGGTGCTTATTCACGGAAGACCTGGCGTAACCGATATCCACCATGTACGCTGCCAGGCCGCTGGTATGCTCGTAGCGCAAAAGCTCCCAGGGGAAAGTCAGCGCATCGTTCAGCGCCCCGCCAGAAAGGATGTAGGCGAGGTTGTTCAGCGCTGTATGCTGCGAGCGCCTGCCCGATGGACTGAGCGCGTTCAGGTACGCCTGCGCGGGGGAGGGAGCAGCGGGGTCGCGCGGCTTAAGGGTTTTCAGGTCGGGGAGGTTCAGCGGGGATCTGGATTTGGATTTGCCTGCCATAAGCGCTCCTTTTGGACTGCATTCTCATAAGTAATTGTACCAGCGCCTGGAAAGCGCGGGGTGGGGGAGCCCGGAGGCTGCCTTGTGCGCGTGGGCACAGCATTCGGGCTTGGGAAAAAGAAAAATTGAGATACTCGCGCGAGTCTGGAGGGGCGTTCGGGCCGCAATTGGTGCTCGCATTGCGCCTGTTTTTAACAGCGGGCTCTACAGCGGCTCCAGCCCTGCGCGTAGCTTATTTTATCGCAAAAAGAGGGCGGAAGGCCGCCTGGAACGCCTTCTGGTTGGGGCTGCCCGCAAGCTTGCGTTCCTCACCTGTCGGCCCGCTTGCTTTAGAGTTATGTCTCAAAGTGCTAAGACTGCGCGCCTGGGCAGGCCAGACCGCAGCTTTCTTTCGGCGGCACTTTCGAGTCAAATCCGCAAACAATACAGGAATACTTTCCCATCTGGCGGCCGCACCTGCGCCTGGTGCTGGAAGAGCGCTCAAGATTGGCAGCCTAAAAACGCGCTGCACTATCGCGCGTCGTAATCCTCACTGCGTTGAAGCGCCTGTCTTGGCTGCAGGAGCAGGAAACCTGATAAAGGCGCTCTGACTGGCGCGACTGCGTTGTTTTCTATGTTATTACTATCGAGAAGTGTTATTCTCTTAAGTAATAATTTTTCTTTTCTTTTCGCCGCGCTGCACCTCACCCTGCGGAAAATCCGGCTGGAAAATGAAGACTGCCATGCTGCCGGCCTGATTACGAAAAAAGCCTGTCCAAGGAAGAAACTCTGCGCCGCAGGAACATGCCAAGCGCCGGCAGCGTGAAGCAGGTTATTGCGCCGTCCGGGTTTGATAGAACCGGGTTCAGCGACTTTCAGTTTGAAAGTCCGCCTTTTGCTGCTGCCTCAGACCCGCGAATTTGCCACAAATCGCCGGAAAACACGCTCACGACATGTTGGCGCGGAAACCAGCGCATGCCTGTGATTTGGCCCCTCTTGTCCGGCGCTTATGGACTGCGAAATCCTGCTTGCTTCGATTGATGGAAAGAAAGAGGCGCATACCATTCGTTATGCGCCTCCTTCAAGCTTCGCTCAATCCCTTTACTAATGACCAGCCAGTATTGCCTGGACATCCTCTTGCGCGTCTGCAATCGGTTGGAGCTCATAGGCTTTCACCAGCACATCGACCACATTCTGGGAGAGGAAAGCCGGCAGCGTCGGTCCAAGCCGGATCTTGCGGACACCCAAGGCCAGCAGCGCCAGCAGCACGATTACAGCCTTCTGTTCGTACCAGGCGATATCAAAGGAAAGCGGCAGCTCATTGACCGAAACCTTAAACGCCTGTGCCAGCGCCTGCGCGATCACAATCAAAGAGTACGAGTCATTGCACTGCCCCGCGTCCAATACGCGCGGGATGCCCGCAATCTCGCCCAGCCCCAGCTTATTGTAGCGGTACTTCGCGCAGCCGGCAGTCAGGATGATGGTATCCTTCGGTAATTTCTGTGCGACCTGTGAAAAGTAGTCGCGCTCCTTCTGGCGCCCGTCGCAGCCGCCCATCACGACAAAGCGCCGGATGGCGCCGCTTTTGACGGCTTCGATGACTTTGTCTGCCACACTTAGCACTGTGTGATGAGCAAAGCCAATCGGGATGGTTCCGTTCTCCAGTTCCAGCGGGCTTTCGCAATTTCTCGCACGGGCAATCAGGGCAGAGAAATCTTTCTGCCGGCCTGGTTCGCGGTCCGCGATGTGTGGAACGCCGGAAAAGCCAGCCATGCCCGTGGTGAAAATGCGGTCGCGGTACGAGTCACGCACCGGGGTGATGCAGTTGGTGGTCATCAGGATGGCGCCGTTAAAGCTTTCGAACTCCCTGGACTGCTTCCACCAGGAGCCGCCGTAATTGCCAGCCAAATGAGCATATTTCTTCAAGCCCAGATAGGCGTTGGTGGGCAGCATCTCGCCGTGCGTGTACACATTAATGCCGGTTCCCTCGGTCTGCTGCAGGAGCTCATCCAGGTCCACCAGGTCGTGCCCGCTCACAAGAATGCCAGGCCCCGGGCGCACGCCAAGGTTGACCAGCGTGGGTTCCGGGTGACCGTAGCGGTTGGTGTTGGCGCTGTCCAGGAGCGCCATGGCCTTCAAGCCAAACTCTCCCGTGCGCTGTACCACAGCCAGCAGCTCATTCACGCCTATATCCTTACGGGTGGTCGCTTCCAGGGCTTCCTGTAGAAATGCCAGCACCGAACCATCCCGACCGCCGGCAACATAGGCGTGGTCCGCGTAAGCAGCCATGCCCTTAAGCCCGTAGACGATGAGTTCCCGCAGGGAACGCACATCAGGATCGAGCTCCGCGTCAGCCAGGATGCCAACGGTGCGGGCTTTTTCCAGCAGGGTTTCCAGCGTGTAATCTGCCGGATGCCAGCCAGCCCAATCGGGTCCGCTGCTGCGGCATGGGTCGCCGCCGTGCTGCTCGTAACAAGCCGCCTGCGCGCGTTGGCGCAGGTCATCGCGCAAGAGAATGGCTTTTTTGATTAACTCCACAAAGCGCTGTGGGTCAAAGTTCGCGTTGGTAATGGTCGCGAACAGCGCCTGAGCGACGAACAAGTCAGCCTCTTCGTTGACTACGCCCATGTCGCGTCCGCGCGTGCCCCAGAAGGAAATCCCCTTCAGCAGGTAGATTAGTAAATCCTGCAGGTTCGAGACCTCCGCTGATTTGCCGCACACCCCACCCCGCCGGACGCAGCCGGTATTTTGTAATGTTTCCTGGCATTGGTAGCAAAACATTTCTGGCATGAATTCCTCCTGAGATTGTATTATTTTAAGCAGACACCATTATACGCAGATTGTGAAATCCAGGGCGCCTACTCCGTTCCACGCGGCGCGTTAAGCACGCTTTCCACGTGGGTGGCTCAAACTATGGATTCAGGTTGTGGGGTGTAAATTATGGCTATGCGCAAGCGCGCATGGGCTCGCCTGGCGAATTTCTTTACCTAGCGGCCAACTCCAAGCACGCGAAAGCCGAGGTTCTTCAGCTTTTCGCGATCCAAAAAGTTGCGCCCGTCTACCACCAGCACGGGCGGAATTTTCTCCCAATCCAGCTCGCGGTACAACGGCCATTCGGTCACCAGCACGATTGCCTCAGCCCCATGCAAGGCTTCATACACGTCCTGGCAGTATCTTACCCCAAGCTCTGGGTACAAGCGCTCGGCGTTCTTCAGCGCCACCGGGTCATGCGCGCGCACAATGGCGCCGCGCTGCACCAGCAGTCGCGCGATATCCAGCGAAGGCGCGTCGCGCAGGTCGTCGGTATCCGGTTTGAAGCTGAATCCCAGCAGCGTGACATGCCTGCCCTTCAGAATCTTCAGGCCTTCCTGCAGCGCGTCCACCACCCAGGCGCGTTGGCGGTAGTTCACATCCCGGGCAGCCTGAACAATGGGCATCTCCAACTGGTAGTCGCGCGCGGTTGCCACCAGTGCAGCCGTGTCCTTGCCAAAGCAGGAACCGCCCCAGCCAATGCCGGGGTTCAAAAAGCGCGGCCCGATGCGGCTGTCGAGACCGATTCCGCGCGCAATCAGGGTGGCATCCGCCCCCACCCGCTGCGCCAGTCGGGCAATCTCATTGATGTACGAAATTTTAAGCGCCAGGAAAGCATTGGCGGCGTACTTAATCACTTCAGCGCTGGTCAGGTCGCAGACCAGCAGCGGCACCTGTTTCAGCCCTTCAGGCCTGGGCAGGCAGGTCGGCGCGCGAAAGTTTTGTTCCAGGATGGGCGCGAAGAGTTCGCTCAGGCGTTGGATGCCGTGGGAGTTCTCGGACCCCACCACCACGCGGTCCGGGTAGAAGGAATCATAGAGCGCCGCGCCCTGGCGCAGAAATTCAGGATTGGAAACCACGCTGAAGCGTCCGTCCGCTTTCGCGCCGACCCGCTTCTCGTAGCTCTCCTTAATGAGCGAACCCACCCAGTTCCCCGAACCAATCGGGACAGTGGACTTGTTCACCACCACCAAAAAGTGGTCGTCCATCTCCTGCGCGATTTCCTCCACAGCCTGGCGAACATAGCTCAGGTCAGCGTTGCCGTCGGGAAGAGAGGGCGTGCCCACCGCGATGAACACAACATCCATGGTCGAAAGGTCAGCTTCCGCGTAGCTGGTCGTGAAGCGCATTTTCGGACCGACTTCCGCCAGCATCTCATCCAGATGCGGTTCGTAAAACGGGGTCTTCCCGCTGCGCAGCAGATTAATTTTTTCAGCGTTGGTATCCAGGCAGGTCACGGAATGACCAATATAGCTGAGGACTACCCCCGTATTTAAACCCACATACCCGGTGCCAATGATGAGAACACGCATTCCAAAGCTCCTTTACGCATTACGCTGATCAATCGCTGATTTCACGATTGTCGATGTGATTTTACTCCAAGACCGCGGATTGGTTCAGCCCCGGGAGAGCCCACGAGCCGTACCCCCCACCCCGTTCGAGCATTCCCGGGAGTAACTGAACCAACCCATAGCCCGGCATAATAGAACGCTTGTTCTTTCCAGTTCAGGTTAGGATTTCATTCCAGCGTTTCTTCCAGATGGGCGGTGAAGTGCCGCAGCACCGGAGGCGCCCAGCTTATGCGCAGCCCGCGCAAGTTCCCCGCCCTGCGCACCAGCGCCGCGGCGGCCTCCCCCACGTAATCCAGATGGCTGCGGGTGTATACCCGCCTGGGGATGGCGAAACGGACCAGCTCCATGGGCGCGTATATCATTTTGCCGCTCTCGGGGTCAGGGCGGGAAAACATCAGGCTGCCGATTTCAGTGGTGCGCACACCACCTTCCAGGTACAGCGCGTTTGCCAGCGCGACCCCGGGGAATTGTGCCGCGGGAATTTGCGGCAGCGCTTTGCCGGCATCCACGTATACGGCGTGCCCGCCGGTGGGCAGGTAAACCGGCAGCCCGGCTTCGCTTAACACCTTGCCCAGGTAGCGCGTATGGCTTTCGCGGTAAGCCAGATATTCTTCGTCAATGCCCTCGTACAAACCGACCGCCAGGGCTTCCAGGTCGCGCCCTGCCAACCCACCGTAGGTAACAAAACCTTCGTGCACAATCAGGTGTTCGGCGATACGCTGCTTTAGGCCTGGGTCCCGGAAGGCAATGAATCCTCCGATGTTGACAATCGCGTCTTTCTTGGCGCTCATCGTGCATCCGTCCGCGTACGAGAAAATTTCCTTGACGATTTGCGTCACGGGAACTTCACGATACTGCGGGTCGCGCAGCTTGATAAACCAGGCGTTTTCCGCGAAGCGGCACGCGTCGATAAAGAATGGAATCCCGTAGCGGTGATAGATCTCGCTGGTCCGGCGGATATTCTCCATCGAGACGGGCTGCCCGGCGGCGGAATTGTTGGTGATGGTGGTCATTCCGAGCGGGATGCGGTCTGCTCCAACCCGCCGGATGAGGTCCTCCAGCCTTTCCAGGTCCATGTTGCCCTTGAAAGGCAGGTCGGCTTGGGGGTCATCGCCTTCAGGGACGGTCAAGTCAACCGGATCCGCGCCAAGCACGAGCAGGTTCGCCTGGGTCGTGTCAAAATGGCGGTTGTTAGGCACTATCTGGCCGGCTTTGACCAGCGTCTGGAACAGCATGCCTTCCGCCGCCCGGCCTTGATGGGCTGGCAAGACGTAAGGAAAGCCGAGCACTTCCTGCACCGCGCTTTCAAAATGCGCGAAGCTGCGCGCGCCGGCATAAGACTCATCCCCGCGCATTATTCCCGCCCACT
>DAONFX010000027.1:0-20665 GCA_035403825.1 Anaerolineaceae bacterium | reverse complement strand
AACGCCCGCACCACCCGCCCGACCGCCTTCTCCAGCTCCAGGTTAATCGTGCCCGGATGAATATAACGGTTGCCCGCCACCATCAGCGCGCGTTCAATCGCCTTCATGTTATGCACTGTGGGGATGATGAACTGCGCGTCCGCAATCAAGCCGTTTTCCACCACGTAGCGGTGTATCAGCGGACCGCGCGGGGCCTCTACCAGGCCGTAGCCAAGCCCGTCTTTGGGGCTGTAACCCACTTCCGTCTCGCCGTGTTCCAGGTCGTCCGCCAGCAGCTCCATCGCACGCTCCATGGCATACACCAGCTCAATCCCGCGGCACAGGTCAAAGAGTAAAATCGCGTGGGCGGGGCTGCCAAAACTGGCCCTGAAGCGTTCCAGGTAGCTGTCTGCCAGCGGTGTCTGGAAAGCTGTGGTGATGTTGATGCGCGCCAGGCTGTTGGCGCGCAGGATGTGCCCCTGGTAACTGGTCTGCCCGGCGTAAGAATACTCGGTCTGAGTGAATTCGATGCGTTTCTCAAATTCCTCGGGGGTAAAGTGTTCCTTTTCCTCGCCGTCCGGGCTGAGCACGCGCAGATGTCCGCTGTTCAATTTTGGTTTTAAGGACATGGTGGAGGATATGTAATACGTCGGCTCGTCATCCCCCCAGGTGCCGATGCGTTCTTTCATCACCAAGGACATATCCCAGTAGGCGTTAAACAGCTCGCAAGCCACAGGCAGCAGTTTCCGCAGCTCTTCCAGCATTGCGTCCGCGGCCTGCCGGCTGATGCCGCCGGTAACGCCGCCGATATGCGCCTTGACCGGGTGGATGAACTGCCCGCCCGCCAGCGTAATCAGGTCGGTGCCGAGCTTGCGCACCTTCAGCGCCTGCTGCGCGATGGAAAACTGCGCCCGGCGGGCTGCTTCGCTTTCGTCCATGTCGAACAAGCTTTCCACATTCACGCGGTCCGGCATAGTGAAGATGAAAAGCGAGGTGGCCTGGTTCTGGATCAGCTGACCAAGCAGCAGGATCTCGCGAATCTCGCAAGCCAGCGGCGGAGGAGTGACCTCGAAAACTTTCTCGATAGCTTTCACGGAGGCGACGTGGTGCGCGGTGGAACACACGCCGCAAATGCGCGGGACAATCACCGGCATTTGTTCGGCTGGCGTGCCGACCACAAAGTTGCGGAAGCCGCGCAGTTCCACTGCCTGGAATTGCGCGCTGTGCAGCGTGCCGCCTTCTTCCTCCATCACCACGCGGGCGTGCCCTTCAATCCGGCTGAGGGGAAATGTGAGCGTGGTCATCAGAGCACCTTATCCTTGCTGCGGATGCGGCGGTTGCCGCCCGCGTAGTCGGAGAACTGGAACAGGAACATGGAAAGCTGGGGCGAGCGCAGCGCTTCGTTCAATTCCTCAGATGGAATGTTGGTCATGCGCTCAAACACGCGCTGGATGTTCTCCATCCAGACGCCGGATTCTTTCTCGATGAAAGCGTTGGACGGCCCGCGGCATCCCACGCAGGGGTGCCCGGCGCGCGTGCAGGGCGCCCGGCAGCCGCCGCGCGTGGAGGTGCCCACGCATAGAAAGCCCTGGTTCACCAGACAGATGGCGGGGTCCTGGTCCCCTTTCTGGAAGCCGGTGATATGGTCCGGTTTCATATCGTTCAATTTTCGCCGCCCGCACTCCGCGCAGACGATAGAGGCGGCCTTAAAGCCCTGCGGGTCCAGCAGCGCACCCATAAAGAGCTCCGGCGTGGGCGGGCAGCCCGGCAGATAGAGGTCAACATCCACATAAGCATCCACCGGGTGCGTTTTGCTGAGCAGCTGCGGCAAATGCGCGCGCTTGGCCTGTGAGAGGAAAACTTCACGCACCTCGTCGCGGTCGCCCAGGTTGGTTACTCCGCCTGAGATGGCGCAGGTGCCCACAGCAATAACGCGGTCCACCTGTTTCACCGCGCGCTGGAGTTTGTAGGCGTCCTCGTCATTGCGCACCCCACCGGAAATCAGCAGTACTTCGATGTCGTCCGGGATGCGGTGCGTGGAGACCACCAGCGGCATATACACCAATTCATAACGGTCGTACCATTCCGAAGCATTCAGGAGCGAAACCTCGCAACCCGCGCAGCCCGAAAGCTGCAGCACCGCGAACTTGGGGAGTTTTGACAGGGCGCCTTCCATAAGCATCTCCTTTTCCACAGAAATGAGGAGTTTATCCACAAAAACCAGGGATTTATCGACAACTTATCCACAATAGATTTTACCCTCATCGAGGGGATTTAGGGGCAGCAAATGCGGGGGAAAGCCGCAGAGCGCAAGCTCGGAATGTGCCCGGAGCCTGCGGGTTTGATGCTACAATACCATCACGATATTGCGCACAAGGTGGAACTGATGCAGCCCGAACTAGATTTCATTACCGATATTGCCCTGGAAGCTGGAGCGATGCTGGCACGCATGCAGGACGGCGACCTGGATATCCAGTTGAAGGGGCGCGCTGACCTGGTAACCCGCGCTGATAAGTGCGTGGAGGCGTTCCTGATTGACCAGGTGCGCAGCCGCTTCCCCACCCACGCGATTATCTCCGAGGAAAGCGGCAGCCACCCGGGCGATCCGGAACATCAATGGTTTATCGACCCGCTGGACGGCACGTTGAATTACACGCACGGGCTGCGTTATTACTGCACGACCATCGCGTACGCGTGCGCCGGGCAGCTGCAGTCGGGTGTTATCTATTCCCCTCGCGAGGAGGAGTGCTTTACCGCCGGGCTGGGCAAAGGGGCCTTCCTGAATGGCAAAAGCATCGCGGTTTCCTGCGCCAACAGACTGGAGGATGCTCTGCTGGCTACTGGATTCCGGGCGACGCTGATTGACACCCCGCGCTCGAACTACGACAACTTTCTGCGCCTCTCGCGGATCGCGCAGGGCGTGCGGCGGCTCGGGTCCGCGGCGATGGACCTTGCTTATGTAGCCTGCGGCCGGCTGGAGGGCTTTTGGGATATCCAGCTGAGCCCGTGGGACGTGGCGGCTGGCGTCCTGATCGTGCGCGAAGCCGGCGGCATTGCCGAAACGCTCTATGATGAGGGCAGCCTGCTTACCAATCCGGTGGATATTCTGGCTGCCAACGCGCAGGTCTTCGCGCCGCTAAAATCCATATTGAACGCGGAACGCGAGCGCTAAGCGCGGTATTCCGCCGTCTTTATGCCCCGATAAGCCTTATTCACCTGCCGGGCGGCTGTTCAAAGCGTATACAGTCCCGTTGTCGCTGGTGAAGTACACCATTTCTTCAGCGGGCAGCCCGGAGGACGCGATTCGGTCTCCGGTCTCATAAATCCACATCTCCTGCCCGGAGGGGATATCGATGGCATAGAAAGTACCCGTGCTGCTACCAAAGTAAACCATATGCCCGGATATCGAAGGCGCCGAGGAGAACGCGCTGCCAATATTGAATGACCACTTTGGCTCTCCGGTGAGTAAGGAGACGGCCAGCACATGCCCATCATCGAGGCCAAAAATCGCCGTCCCGTCAACAATCGCTGGCGCGCTCGACACAATATCCGTCTCAAAGTTAAACACAGGTTCACCGTCGCTCAGCCGCAGCCCTGTGAAGGTGCCGAACCCGCCAACATAAACCACACCCTCCGCAATCGCAGGGCTTGTAATCTTGTCCCAGGTGGTGTACTCCCACAGCTTCTGCCCGGAGCTCTTATCCACGGCGTAGAGGTACAGCTCCGCGCTGGCCCCGCCGCTTTGCGCGCTGGAAAACACCAATGTGCTGCCGCTCAGCGCGGGCGTGTTGCGCACCCCTTTGCTGATTCCCGAAGCGGGGTCTGTGGTTCCAGCCACCTCAAACTTCCACAGCAGCTGCCCGCTTTGCGGGTTCAGCGCGTAGAAAAATCCGTCCATACTGCCGAAGTACACACCGCTCTCCTCAACCGCGGGGGAGGAATAAATCGACCCGCCGGTCTGGTAGGTCCAGCGCTGCTCGCCGGTCTGGCTTTCCAGAGCGTAGAGGATGCCGTTAGCATCGCCGACAAACAGCATGCCAGACCAATAAGCCGGCGCTGAGTTTACCGCGCCCGCAGTCTTAGAGTGCCATAGGAGGCTGCCGGTTTGGCTGTCCAGCGCGGATAATCCATCCGGGCCGCCAACGAGCAGCTGACCGCCTGCCAGCACCGGCGATGCGCCCGGAGCTGCGCCTTGTGCCTGCCACAGCAAGCCGGCGTTTTCCACGGGCGCCTGGGCTGTAAAGAAACCGCTGCGCTCCAGGTTTCCCCGGTACATTGCATAGGTTCCGGATTGATCTGGTATCGGTGTTGGGCTTGAGCTGAGCGCTGCCGGGTTTTCCGTTGGGATGGCGGCTTCAGGTGCGGCAGTTTCAGGCGAAGCGCTGCACCCCTGGGCGCAAAAAAGCAGGATGAGAACAACGAAAATGGGCACGACTTTGTATTTCGACATCTGAACACCTCCACTGATGCGTATTCAATTTTGAAATCACTAGATTGATAGTAGTATACGATGAATTATCGCGGGTATAAAAGTGAATTCACGCGTAATGCGAACGCATCGTTGGGAATCAGCATGGAAGACGGCGCGCTGAGCTGCGGTTTTTTCGCTCAGGCGGTAAGTTCCGCGATGAGCAGCTCGAACGCGACCTCGCCGGGCATGCCGCTGCTTTTCATGTCTTCGTCTATTCGCAGAAGCCTTCCAAACACATCCAGAAGTTGCGCCATCGTAAAGCGCCGCGCCTGGCTGGTCAGTTTATCCGCCACAAAAGGCAGAACGCGCAGCTCTTTTTCCACCTGCCGGCTGCCGCCGCCCTCGTCCAATATCTCCCGCGCCTGGATGAGCAGACGGAACTGGCGGTAAATCATGCCTGAGAGCTCAATCATCTCGTTCTTTTCGCTCAGGATGCGAAATTGGGTCATCGCTTTCGAGCCGTTGCGCTCCCCCAAGGCGTCTACCAGATTAAAAATATTGCCTTCCTGCTCCTGCGAGGTCAGCAAGACAACGTCCTGGGTGTTGACGGCGCGCGCGCCGTTTACGTAGGTCAGCAGTTTGGTTATTTCCTGGGTCGCGCGCAGAGTGTTATTTCCGACATAGCTTGCCAGCAGGTGCGCCGCGTCGGTGCGGAATTCCCCGCCGGCTTTGCGCGCGTATTTTGCTATCCAACCCGGCATTTCCGCGTCGTCGGGCAGCGCGCAGTCGATGAGCTGACTGAATTCTGCGTGCGCGCCGAGCCAATCGAGCAGCCAGGTATACGCGCGGGCATTCTCCCAATATTTTTCCCCTCGTTTTGCGGCTTGTGAGTCTTCGATGACCAGGACCAACGCGGCAGTCTCCGGCAACTCCGCCAGGATTTCAAGCGCTTTGTTGCGTTCAGCGCTGTTCAGCTTCGTCAGAATCGGGCGGGCTTTGCGCACAAGCACCAGCCGGCGCTCCGCCAGGAAAGGCATGGTCAGGCAGTCGGCGCGCAGGCTCTCCAGGTTCAAACTTTCACTGTCCAATACGGTGGTGTTCATCTCCGCCATCTGCGGATCTCCCAGGCTGGCAGTCATTTCCGCCAGAAGCGCCTGAACGCGCTCGCCGTCATCTCCGCGCAGTACTGTGAGCCTCGCTAATTCCATCTGCCCCGCCTGTTAAATCCCCGTGTTGATTTTGTGCAGAAAGTTTTCGCGCAAGCGCGTGGTAGCAACCTGGGTGACGCGCTGGCTGCCCTGCTCGGCGCTGGTGGTGAGCGTCTTTTGCAGCAGCGGACCCAGCGGGCGGGCCAGGAGGTACACCGGCACCGCGGTGAGCAGCGCCAGGATGAACTGGGGAAGGCGTGGCTTCTTCGACCCGCTGCCAGCCCATAATGCCAGCGAGGCAGCCGCCCAGGCAGCGAGCGCTGGCGCGACCAGGTTGGTGCCGCAGTGCGGATGGATTGCGAGCTGGCTTTCGCCGGCTTTCAAGCGCTTCTCGGCTTCCAGGGCGGCTTCGGTGACAATTTCAGTCGGCAGGTCAGCCACCAGCAGGAATCCCTGCGGATTGGAAACCCCCGCCATGGGGACGCCTTTATATTTTTCCGTCAAAACCTGCATGGTGGCGTGTTCCAGGGCGTGATTGCGCCTTACGGCGCCAATAAGCGGCAGTCTATCCAAAAATGAAGCGGTCATTGGTGTTCGCCTTTCAATTCGGGTCTGTGTTATCCAATAAAGCGGAAGCAAGCGCGTCCTTCAGGGAACGCCGCTCCAGCACTTCGATGCCGGTTGGCCAGGGCTCGTTGGAGCGCAGGCGGCGGGGAATTACCGCGCGTTTGAAGCCCAGGCGAGCGGCTTCGCGCAGGCGGGCGGGCATCTGGCTGACCATGCGCAGCTCGCCCGAGAGTCCTACCTCGCCTATCAGGACGGTATCCGCGCGCAAGGGGATATCTTTGATGGACGAGGCAATCGCGGCTGCGGTCGCCAGGTCGGCAGCGGGCTCGGAAACGCGCAAGCCGCTGACCACGTTGGCAAATACGTCCTGTTCGCCCAGGGGCAAGCCCAGGCGGCGGGTGAGCACCGCGGTGATGAGCAGCAGGCGGTTGATGTCCACCCCGTTCGCGTTGCGGCGCGGGTTGCCGAAGCTGGTATGCGTGGTGAGCCCCTGGATTTCCACCAGCAGGGGCCGCGTGCCCTCCATCGTGACGGCAACCGCCGAGCCAGGCGCGTTAATCAGCCGCTCCGCCAGGAAAATCTCGGACGGATTGCTGACTTCCACCATGCCCTTTTCCTGCATCTCGAACACGCCCACTTCCGACGTGGCGCCAAAGCGATTCTTGACCGAGCGCAGCAGGCGGTAGGACTGAAACTGTTCGCCTTCCAGGTAGAGCACTGTATCCACGATGTGCTCCAAGACGCGCGGACCGGCAATGGTGCCTTCTTTGGTAACATGCCCGATCAGGAAAATAGAGATACCGCTGGATTTGGCCAGCTCGCGCAGCCGGGCGGCGCATTCGCGCACCTGGGAAATGGACCCGGCGGAGGATTCCATTTCCGGCAGGGTCATCGTCTGAATGGAATCAATCACCACCAGCGTGGGTTGGACTGTCTGGATGTGCGAAAATATCACCCCAAGGTTTGTTTCCGTCACCAGGAACAAATTCCGCGGCAGGGCTGCCTCGCCGGAGGCATTGTTCGCGGTCAGACGCACCGCGCGCATCTTCACCTGGCGTTCCGATTCCTCACCGGAGACGTAGAGCACGACGTTTTGTTCCGCCAACTCCATCGCCATCTGCAGGGTGAGCGTGGACTTTCCGATGCCCGGGTCGCCGCCTATCAGCACGACCGAACCGGGCACAATCCCCCCGCCCAACACCCTGGCGAATTCCTGCATGCGCACCGGCACGCGTTCTTCCCTTTCGCCTTCGATTTCAGCCAGGCGGCGCGGCTGGGAAGACGCATTCAGCCCGCGCACCGCGCGGGCTGAATGATTGGCTTCCGGTTCTACAATTTCCTCAATCATGCTGTCCCAACTGTCGCAGGCCGGGCAGCGCCCAAAAGACTGGGAACTGACTTTGCCGCACACCTGACAGACAAAACGGGA
Organism: Anaerolineaceae bacterium; assembly: GCA_035403825.1. Lineage (GTDB taxonomy): Bacteria > Chloroflexota > Anaerolineae > Anaerolineales > Anaerolineaceae > Mesolinea. The sequence goes on along the minus strand of DAONFX010000027.1, from coordinate 13,131 downwards.
GTAAGCTTTTGCCATCGCTGCTACGCCCCCACCAATTCCGGATTGTCCGGCTGGTTTTGCGTTTCGCAGCGTTTGAGCACGATTTTACGCACCTTGTCGCCGTCCGCGTCCAGGCTTTCTTCCAGGTCCACCAGGATGCTGTCGCCGTTGATAAAGGTGCGGGCAAGCAGAGCGTCGGAGAGCGGTTCTTCGACCATCTGTTCGATTACGCGCCGCACGGGACGGGCGCCCATTTCGGGGTCAAAGCCTTCTTCCGAGAGAAAATCCAGCGCGGCTTCGCTGCTGCGCAGGGACAGGTCGTATTCCTGCAAGCGCTCGGAGACCTTGTGCAGCTCCAGGCTGACAATCTCGCGGATATCCGCGCGGTTGAGCGCCCGGAAGACGACTACGGAGTCCAGACGGTTCACGAATTCAGGCCGGAAGCTGCGCTTGAGCGCTTCCATCAGCTTCTTCTTCATGTCAGCGTAGCTGGATTGTTCCTCCAGCGCGCTGTCCACTTCCAATGAGAAACCAAGCGAGGACTGGCGTTTTATCAGGTCCGCGCCAATGTTGGAGGTCATGATGATGATGGCGTTGCGGAAGTCCACCTTGCGCCCTTTCGCGTCGGAGAGGTGCCCCTCTTCCATAATCTGCAGCAGCAGCTGCAGCGCTTCGGGGTGGGCTTTTTCCACTTCGTCGAACACCACGATACTGTAGGGCTTGCGGCGCAGCGCTTCGGTCAGCTGCCCGGCTTCTTCGTAACCGACATATCCGGGGGGCGCGCCGACCAGCCTGCTGATGGTGTGCCTTTCCATGAATTCGGACATATCGATTTGAATCAGGGCTTCCTGGCTGCCAAACAGCATTTCCGCCAGCGCTTTGGTCAATTCTGTTTTCCCGACGCCCGTCGGGCCAAGGAACATGAACGAACCAACCGGTCTGCGTGGGTTCTTCAGCCCGGCGCGCGCCCGGCGTACTGCCTTGGAGACCGTTGCAATAGCTTCCTGCTGCCCGATGATGCGTTTGGAGAGTTCCTCTTCCATGTTGAGCAGGCGGGCGGATTCTTCGGTCGCGATTTGAGTCAGCGGAATGCCGGTCCACATGGAGATGACCTCGCTGATATCTTCCGCGCTCACGGTCGGGGCGCTTTCACGGTCCCAGGAGGCCTGCATGGCCTGTAGTTTCTCTTCCAGAGCGCTTTGTTTGGCCAGCAGTGTTTGCACCGCGTCGTTATCTTCCGCCGCGCGGGCGGCTTTCAGGTCTTTGCGGAGCGCGCGCAAATCGTTCATCAGGTCTTTGCTGCTCACCGCGGATTCGCTCTTATACATGCGCACGCGCGAGGAGGCTTCGTCCACCAGGTCGATGGCCTTATCAGGCAAAAAGCGGTCTGTCACATAACGGGAGGAGAGCTTGGCGGCGGCTTCCAGGGCTTCGTCCGAGATGTGCAGGCGGTGGTGCTCTTCGTAATTCGGGCGCAGACCCTTCAGAATCTCAATTGTTTCTTCCAGCGAGGGCTGGTCGACCACGATGGGCTGAAAGCGGCGCTCGAGCGCGGCGTCGCTCTCGATATTCTTACGGTATTCGTTCAGGGTGGTGGCGCCAATTACCTGAAGTTCCCCCCGGGAAAGGGCGGGTTTGAGGATGTTGGCTGCGTCTACGGACGAGCCGGCGGAACCGGCCCCCACCAGCATGTGCAGTTCGTCGATGAACACAATGGCGCCGGAGCTTTTCAGTTCGTCAATCACGCGCTTCAGGCGCTCTTCGAACTGACCGCGGTACATCGTGCCCGCCACCAACGAGCCGACGTCCAGCTGCAGTACGCGTTTGTTCAGCAGCAGCCCGGGCACGTCGCCTTCGATGATGCGCTGCGCCAACCCTTCGACGATGGCAGTTTTGCCCACGCCGGGTTCACCGATAAGCGCCGGGTTGTTTTTGGTGCGGCGGGCCAGAATCTGGATGACGCGCTCGATTTCCTTTTTGCGCCCGATAACCGGGTCCAGCTTGCCTTCTTCCGCCAGGGCGGTCAGGTCTGTTGCCAGCTGGTCCACCAATGGGGTTTTCCCGCTTTCCTTTTCCTTGCGGCGCGACGAAGGTCGGCTGGGGCCAACCTGGTTCTGGTCAAAGTCGGGCGGGGGCGCCTGACGGGTGTCTTCCTCGCTGTCCTGCCGGGTTTGAGAAATCACCCGACCAGTCTGCCGGCGGATTTGTTCGGGCGTGACGCCGAGGCTTTCCAGCACTTTCATACCCTCGCACATCGGGTAGCGCGCGATAGCCAGCAGCAGATGTTCTGTGCCGACCGTGGATTGCCCGCTGTCTTTTGCTTCTTCCAGCGCCAGTTCCAGCACGCGCTGCGTATCGCCGCCAAGCACCATGTCGCCGGTATGGCTGCCAATGCCGGTCTTTTCTTCGACTGCGGCGCGGACGGAATCCAGATCCATGCCCACGTCGCGCAAAACACGATTCGCAATCGTGCCTTCTTCAATCATCAATCCAAGTAAAAGGTGCTCCGTCCCTATGGTTTGCTTATGCATCCGCTCAGCTTCAGTCTGAGCATGGGCGAGAACCCGCTTGGCTTTTTGTGTAAAACGATTAATGCCAGCCAAGGCATACCTCCAGTTATTTTGTGGCTCCGAAAAGAACCCCTGCCGCCCCTCCCCGTAGTGTGGATTTCGGCAGGAAGAAATCTTGCGGGTAAGACCTGCGGTCAAGCGCGGTCAGTCAAAGGTTTGATTTGGAATCCTCTGATACTGTCATTTTACCAAATTATCCCCCCGCTTTTTCCTCTGTCCAGAGATTATGATGAAACGTTAATACGCCAGCTGCCGGCACGGAGCTTTGTTCGGACGCAACGCGGTGCTCCGCGCCGGCGAGCGCATGCGTTAATCCCACTTTTTCGTTTTCGCGGTTACTTTTCAGGCCAGGCTTTGGCGTATGCTGTGAGGATGCGTTCGCAAATTGCGTTAAAGTTTTCGTCCACCTTTTGGCGCGCGGGGTCGGCGCGGTGCCAGGCGAGAATTTCTTCGGCCCCGCGTGAAAATGGCGTGCTGCACACAAAGTCCGGCACGACGCGCTTAATTTTGCTGTTGTCCAGGATGAAGCTGTGGGCTTTATCCCCCAGCAGGCTTTCTCCCCAGATTGGGTCATAAGCGGCAATCAAGTCCGACGGCACATGCACCAGATTAGCCCGCGTACCCGCTGCCGCCGCCAGGATTTCGTGAATTTGGTTCCAGGTCAGCCATTCATCGGAGGTGATATGGTACGCTTCACCAATCGCGCGCGAGCTGCCCAGCAGCCCGACGAAGCCTTTGGCGAAATCTGAGCTGTGGGTGAGCGTCCAGAGCGAGGTGCCGTCCCCGTGCACAATCACAGGCAGGCCCCTCAGCATGCGGTCAATCGTCGTCCAGTTGCCGTGCACGGGCACGTAAACTTCGCTGTAGGTATGGGAAGGGCGCACAATCGTAAAGGGGAATTTTTCCTCGCGGTAGGCGCGCACCAGGCGCTCTTCGCAGGCAGCTTTGTCCCGGGAGTACTGCCAGACCGGGTTGTCCAGGACGGTGGATTCGGTTACAGGCAAGGTTGCGGGCGGAGTTTGATAGGCAGAGGCCGAACTGATGAAGAGGTACTGGCCGGCGCGCCCGCGGAAGAGCTGCAGGTCAGTCTCGATGTGCTGCGGGGTGAAGGCGATGAAATCCGCCACAACGTCGAATTTCAGGCTGCCCAGAGCATCCTGCGCGGCGTTCGGGTCGCGGATGTCGGCGTTAATTACGCGCGCGCCCTGCGGCAGGGGCCTAAACGACTGCCCCCGATTGAGCAGATAGAGTTCCACGCCGCGTTCCAGCGCCAGTTTTGAGCAGGCGCTGCTGATGTTGCCTGTGCCGCCGATAAACAATGCTTTCATGCCTGCCTCCTGTAAGCTTCCTGTTCACCCGGGTGAGATTAGCCCGGCACAGCGCGATTAATCCGCTGTTTCTGCCTGCGCGGCCGGTTCGGTCTGCCTGCTGTTTGCCCACCACAGCGTGAGCGAGAGCAGCACGAACAGCACCGCCACGATGCTGTACGCCAGCCGGATGCCTATCCTGTCCGAAACGATGCCCAAAACCAGCGGCAGGAACAGAATGGCGGTACCGGTTGCCAGGGTCGCTCGCGCGCCGGCTTTGGCTTTCAATTCCCCTGCCGAAGCAATCGCGAGCGAAACAATGACAGGGTAAAAGTTAGCTCCGCCCAGCCCCAAAAGCGTCAGCCCGACGATGCCCAGCAGCGGGGTGATACCGCTCCAGAACAGCGCGAAACCAACGATAGAGAGCAAAATGGAGCCGGTGAGCAGCTTCATCGGGGGCACGCGCTCCAGGAGGCGCGAGCCAAAGAAGCGACCGATAATCATGCCGGCCATGAAAAGGCTGACGGATTGCGTGGCGCTGTTCTTGCTGAATCCGAGCACTTTCTCCACAAAATCCGCGCCCCAATAGATGATGCAGTACTCCACCGCGATGCCAAGCATCAGCGCCAGCCAGAAAATCCAATACCGGCCGGGCAGCTTTCCATTTTGTTCCGGCACAACTTTCTGTGCCAGGCCGCCTGCCGGGCTGCCGTTGATCCGCAGGAGCAGCCAAAGCCCCAATGCCAGGGATGCCGCCGCGACCAATAAAATCGCGGGGCGCCAGCCCACGGCTTTTTGGACCAAAAACCCGACCAGCAGCGGGGCAATGCCGGCGAAGAGGGAGGCAATGGTGTTGGCTTCGGAGATACCCACAGGGCTGCGCGCGCCCATCTCCTCATCCAGAATGGCTGGATAAATGGACAAGATCAGCGTACCAATGCAGCCCATCAGAAAAATGCCAAGGATTGTGACTGCCGGCGCCTGACCAAAGGCCAGAATTATCCCACCGACGCCTAAACCCAGCGCTCCGAATGCCATCACTTTCCAGCGCGGGAAGCGGGGAATAAAGTACGCGCCGAGCAAACCGGTAACCAATACCCCCGCCGCGAAAGCCGAAAAATGCAGGCTGCTGAGCGTGTAACTCATCGCGAATTCGTCCTTCAGGTAGTTGGTGATCGGCCCCGGGACGTTGAGCATGAACACGTAGAGTGACAGCAGCACGTAAATCAGCCAGGTCTTGCGTGTGCGGGTTTCGGGGATGTGGTTTGCTTTCATAATTCTCCTTGGGCGCTCAGGCAGAGCGCTCCTCATCACTCTTCTCGTTCGATCCCGCCGCTTTTGGGGTCCGGGCTGTGTCCGAAAGGCCTCGCAGCCTGGCGACCAGGATGTACATAGCGGCCGGGAAGGCGAGAAGATTCATCATCATGCCAATGCCCAGCGCGAAAGAAGCTCCCTCGCTGCCGTTCAGCCAGAAGCCAATCAGGGAGCTGAGCAGCAGGATCATGACGGCGATGATGCCGTATATCAGCAGAACAATCAAGACAATCTTGAGCGCAGAGGGCTTTTTTGGGGGCTGCATGCCGCAATTATAGACGGAATTCGCGGAATGCGGGCTAAAACCGCCCCGGAGGCGGGCAGGCGCCTACCAGCGTTCCGGGTCGTGTTCGCGGTCTTTGGGTTCGCCTTCCAACTCTTTTTTGTAGTTGGACGCCCCCCAGCGGTTGGCATAGCCGCCCCAAAACTTCAGAGCGATCAGCAGACCAGCCATTGGCAGGCCTATTGCGCTAACCAGCAAACCCGTGCCGGCTGCGTTCCGGGCGCCCTGCCAGCCTGCCGCGCGGTAACCGATGACGCAGAAGCTCGCTACCAGCAGGAAAACGAGGAGGCCGTACCCAAGCAAGACCCTAAGAATGAATTTTTTCATCTGAATAACAATTCCGAATCAACCGTTTTGTTCATACGCCGCGCGCAGCAGGGCTTCCACTTCGGGGGTGATCTCTTCCACCGAGCAGAGGCTGAGCTTGTGGGTAGCTTGCCCGGGGGCTTTAGCCTGGCTCAGCAGCGCGCTTTCGGGCGCCGACTTGAAGCGCAGGCCCAGGTCCACCCGTTCACGCGACGCGGCGGCCACCGCCGCGAACTGGCGCTTGCGCACAAAAGGCGTGTAGGTGCCGCGCCCTTCCATGCGCACGTCCGGACCCAGACCGAACAGCAACGCGCGCAGTCTTTCAAAGACGGGTTCCCCGGAGTAGTGGTTAAGGGCGTATTCTTCTTCGCTCGGGCGCTGCCAACCCGCGGCCAGCGCGGCTGCTTCGGCAATTGCCCACTGCGTGTTTTGCGCGACGCCGTGTTCGCTTTTCAGCCATTTGCACACGCTGTTCTGGTCCAGCGGGTTTGGGCCGTTTGCCAGCGCCAGTTGAACCCATTTCTCCAGCGTCCTGCCGGTGCGCTCTTGGATGCTTTCCGAGACAGCCGCCATCCTATCCTGCGGGGAGCGTAAGGTCATCCGTTTTTCTCCTGATTGTTTTGATTTCCAACGTGCGCCTGTGCTCAGAAGCAGACCTCGCCGCTGTTGAGCACGCGCGCGCCGGCCTGTGCCAATGCGGTGTTCCATTCTTCAATCAGCGCGGCGGCGTCTTTGCTGTAACTGCTGTGCGCATCCTGCGCGAGCGTTACCCGCAGGCCTTCCGCCAGGGCGCCAAGGCAGGTGTTCTTCACGCAGCCGTGCGTGACCATCCCGCACACGACTACGCTGCTCACGCCGCGTTCAGCAAGGAGTTCCTTCAGGTTCGTGCCCTCAAAAGCGCTTCCTTTTTGCTTCCGGAGCTTCAGGTCCTGCGCCCCGGGCACCAGCGCGGGGTGCAGCTGCCAGCCGGGCGTATCGGGGACCAGGTCGCGCGCGTCGCAATGTTGGACCCACACCACGGGCGCGCCGGCCTTCCGGGCTTTGGCGGTCAGGGAGAGGATATTCGTCAGCAATGTTTCGGATTGATAAACAGGCGTGCTTTGGGCGAACATCGCTTGCTGCACGTCGATGACCAACAGCGCTGCGCGCTGCGGGCTTGGGGGCTGGGGTGTGCTGCTCATTCCGGGTCTCCTTGCGGGGGTTCCTTTGCTGCTGAGGTTTCGCGCGCTGGCTCCTGGGCAGGCGGCGCTTTCGGAGCGCGCCGGCGCAGAAGCAAGGTCAGCCCCGCGCCCAAAAGCATGCCAAGCGCGCCTGTCAGCAGAGCGCCGCTCAGGTTGCCCCGCCAAAACGCGGCCAAAGGAGATTGCGGAGTGGCGGTAGGGGTAGGGGAAGGGATGGGCGTGCGGGTTGGGGTGCGCGTGGGCGTGGCGCTGGGCAGGGATACTGTCGTCTGGCTGGCGGCCTGCGCGGCAGTGGGCGTGGGCGCGAGAGGGGTCTGGACGCCGGTGCGGATGACCAGACGCTGGCCTTCGTAGATGGTCGTGTCCGCCGCAGCCATGCCGTTCAGGCCGCGGATGTCATCCATGGTCACGCCGTACGAAACCGCGATGACCCACAGGCTTTCGCCCGGGCCGACGATGTGGATGATGACGCCTTGGGGGTTGGGCGTGTTGGTGATGAGCGGGATGAATGGCGCGGTGGCCTGCGCGGGTTGGGCGGTCTGGCCGGGCAGCGGGGTGTTTTGGGTGGAAGAGCTGCCCGCGCGGACGTTCAGGGTGTAGTAGACGCTGCCATCCGCGCCCAAGGCCACCCCCGCGCCGGCCGCGCCGCTGGTGTAACCGATCATAGGTTCCAGGTGGACTGAATCCTGCCAGATTTCGTACACCGCGATATGCGGGCTCATATATCCCGCACTGCCCACCGCGATGTTTTCGTTCAGCCCGACGTCCCAGGCGTAACTGCCGTCGGAGTGGCGGTGCGTGCTGTTCAGGTTGTCTGCCTGATATTGGGAATGCTGCTGAGCGTAATCCATAATCCAGGAGTCGACCGTATAGGGGTCCAGACCGCGGGCGGCCCGCAGCGCGTTCACTTCGGCGATGATGTCGTATCCGCTTTCCGCTTGGGCGCGCACGCCACCGGGGTGCAGAGAAAGGAGCGCTAGCGCTGCCGTGAGCAGCAGGAGGATTGTTTTTGCGCGGGGAGCCTTCATTTTTTCAAGCCTCAGATTGTTTTGATTATAGCCCAAGCGGACGGGAGCAAAAAATGTTGAGGGCTGGTCAGACGCGCTCTGCTCTTGATGCAAAAAGGAAGACAGGAAACCATCGGTGAGCCTTTTACAAGGAACGGAAAGAGCATCACGATTGGGTAATATTCTGAGAAAGAGGTGAACGAATGGACCAGAAAAATCGAGTTCTTTTTTTATGCACCGGCAACTCGGCCCGCTCCCAGATGGCGGAGGCTTTTGTCCGGCGCTATGCGGGGGAGCGCGTTGAAGCGTACAGCGCGGGGTTGGAACCCAAGCCCATTCATCCGCTCACCTACCGTGTGATGGACGAAATCAACATCTCGTTGGAGGGCCAATATTCCAAGCCGGTCAGTGAATTTCTCACAAAAGTACATTTTCACACGCTTGTGACCGTATGCGACGATGCCGAGAAAAATTGCCCGACTGTTTGGCCGGGATTGGCAACACGCCTGCACTGGTCATTTGAGGACCCTGCTGCTTTTGACGGGACGGATGCTGAAAAGCTGGAAAAATTCCGCCAGGTGCGCGATCAAATTGACCGCAAGGTCCGCGAGTGGCTGGAACTGAACGAATTTCGGCATGAATAGCACTGCGAGAGGACGCCGCACTTCTCTGAATTGAGCCGGGCGCCCCTTCATTTCCTCAGATTAAAGAAGAAAAGGCTGCCAATCTGCAGCCTGGTTGGTCTCAGTTCGCATCAGGGCGTTTCCACGTCCTTAGCCCACGCGCGCTCGCGCAGATACCATTCCACCAGCCGGCTCAAGCCTTCCTCCAACCCCACCTGCGGCTCCCAGCCCAAGCGCGCCCGCGCCTTGGAAACATCCGCCACGTTGCTGAACACATCCGCGGGGTGCGTGGGGATGTAGCGCACGTCGGCCTTCCTCCCCAGGCGCTCTTCCAGCATCCCAATCAGGCGGTTAATCGTAATGACCTCATGCCCGCCCAGGTTGAAAACGTCGTACCCCACCGGTTCGAGCGCCAGCATCGTCCCGCGCGCGATGTCGTCCACGTAGGTAAATCCGCGCGACTGCTCGCCGTCGCCGGTCACGTACACCGGCCGTCCTTCCGCGATCCATTGGCAGAAGCGGAACATGACCATATCCGGCCGTCCGGCGGGCCCGTATACCGTGAAGTAGCGCAGTACGGACACGTCCAGGCCGTACAGATGGTGGTAAGCATACGCGAAAGCCTCCGCGCCCTTTTTGCTGGCGGCGTACGGCGCGAGCGGGTGGTCGCTTGGGGCGCTTTCGGCATGCGGGGGCGTGCCTTCGTCTCCATACAGGCTGCTGGTGGATGCCAGGATGAACTTTTTCACGCCTTTGCGCGCGCCGTATTCCAGCATGTTCAGCGCGCCGAGCGTGTTGGTGTACAGGTAGCTCCAGGGGTCTTTCATGCTGGCGCGCACGCCCGCCACCGCCGCCAGGTTAATGAGCGCGTCCACCTGGGGCACGGCCGCGTCCAGGCGCTCCAGAACCGCTTTATCGGTGATGTCGTCCTGTATAAAGTGGAAGTTTGGCTTCTCTTGCAAGCTCTTCAGGCGGTAGTGTTTCATGCGCAGGTCGTACGCCGGGCTGAGGTTGTCCAGGCCGTAGACAGCATGCCCCTCCCGCAGCAGGAAATCTGCCAGGCAGGCGCCGATGAAGCCGGCAGCGCCGGTGAGCAGATAGCTGGCCATCAGAGCTTGACCACCTTCGGGCTTTTCTTCGCGATGTTCTTGAGCGCGTTGCGCGCGTCGAATATCAGTTGGGCTTTTTCAAAGACCAGGTTGTAATCCACCTTGCTGTGATTGGTGATAATCGCGACGCAGTCGGCTTTTTCCACCGCGGCGGCCAGGTCTTTTTCGGAATTCATACGCACGAACTCGTAATCCACTTCCGGCACGTAGGGGTCGTAGTACGAAACCTGCGCGCCCTTCTCCTGCAGCAGGTGTATCACGTCGAAAGCCGGCGATTCGCGCAGATCGTTTACATTCGGTTTGTACGCTACGCCCAAAACCAGTACTTTGCTGCCGTTCAGAGGCTTTTTGTAGCGGTTGAGCGCGTCTTGAATCTTGGCGACCACGTAGCGCGGCATGTTGGAATCAATTTCCGACGCCAGGTCGATAAAGCGCGCGGTATAGTTGATGGATTTCATCTTCCAGGAGAGGTAGAGCGGGTCCACCGGAATGCAGTGACCGCCCATCCCCGGCCCCGGCGTGAACTTCATGAAGCCGAAAGGCTTGGTGGCAGCAGCGTCAATCACTTCCCAAACGTCGATGCCCAGCCGGTCACACATCTGCGCCAACTCGTTGACCATGGAAATATTAATCATGCGGAAGGTGTTTTCCAGCAGTTTGGTCATCTCCGCCACTTCCGCAGTAGAAACCGGCACAATCGTTTCCAGCGCCTGGGCGTACCAGGCCGCGCTGACTTCGGTACAGGCCGGGGTGATGCCGCCGACGACCTTGGGGGTGTTGTAGGTGGTCCAGTCTGTCCGGCCGGGGTCCACGCGCTCGGGTGAGAAGGCCAGGAAGAAGTCCTCGCCCACCTTGAGGCCGCAGCAATCGCTCAGCTTGGGCAGCACCAGCTCGCGCGTGGTGCCCGGGTAGGTGCTGGATTCCAGCACGATGACCATGCCGCGGTGCAGGTACGGCGCGAGCGACTCGCTGGCGCTGGCGATGAAAGACAGGTCAGGGTCGCCGGTTTTCCGCAGGGGGGTGGGCACGCAAATGGAGACCGCGTCAATCTCGGCCAGCAGGCTGTAGTCGGTGGTGGCGCGCAGCCGGCCGGCTTCCACGTGCTTGCGCACCAGGGCGTTCGGGACGTCCATGATGTAGCTTTCGCCGCGGTTGATGCTGTCCACCTTCTCCTGGATCGGGTCGATGCCGGTCACGTTGAAGCCCGCGTTGGCAAAGGTGACTGCCAGCGGCAGACCCACGTATCCCAGACCAATGATGGCGATATTGGCTCTGCGCTTGTTAATCAATTCCATGACTTCGTCTTTAACCATATTTCACCTGGTTTCTGTGCATGTTTTTTTTCTAAAAGAGGCTTAACTGTTCCGGCGGAGCTTCTTTGTGCGCTGCCGGTGTGGATAGGAGATCCGGCGGCGTTTCGGTCTGCTGCAGCAGCTGCTTCAGACGGCCAAAATCTTCCAGCAGCGTGGTCTTCAGGGCGGGTTGGTGCAGCGCTGCGGCGGGATGGTACATCGTGACTACCACGCGTCCGTCCAGCTTATGTGGGCGGCCGTGAATCTGGCTGATTCTGCCGCCTTCGATGAACTTGCCCATGGAAAAGCGCCCCAGCGTCACAATCACACGCGGGTTGATGGCTTCTATCTGCGCGTTCAGGTACTCGTCGCAGGCTTTCAATTCGTCAGGTTCCGGGTCGCGGTTGTTGGGCGGGCGGCATTTGACCACATTCGTAATGAACACCTCCGCGCGCGATAGGCCGGCGCACCCCAGCAGCTCATCCAGGAACCTGCCCGCCTGCCCGACGAAAGGCTGCCCTTGCTGGTCTTCGTGGTAGCCGGGGCCTTCGCCGATGAACATCACCGCGCTCCCCGCGGGGCCTTCCCCCGGGACGGCGCGGGTGCGGCCGGCGGCCAGGGGGCAGGCGCGGCAGCGCTGCACCTGAGCGCGAATGGTTTGTAAGCGTTCTTCAGCTGACATTGAGTGGCTCTCCGAAACTGAATTTTACCCTAATACAGGTTCAAAAACCGCTCTCCGCGGGTTTTAATAGCTTTTGTAAAGCTTCTGGATGGATTTCCGCGAGCGTAAGCAGCAGCGCGTCTTCATGCGTGTCCTCGTAATAGCCGGGGCGCAGGCTGACCGCTTCGTAGCCCAAGCTGTAGTACAAACGCAGCGCAGCCTCGTTGCTCACGCGCACTTCCAGGACGGATTTGCGCGCCCCCAACTTCCAGGCCAGGAGCAGCCCGGCGGCCAGCAGTGCCCGCGCTGCGCCTTTCCCGCGCTGCTCCGGAGCGACCGCCAGGGTGGCCACCTGCGCTTCATCCGCTGCCAGCCAAATGACCACATTCCCGACAATCCTGTTTTGCCCGTCCACGTCAGCACATTCAGCCACCAGGCAGATAGAGGCTGCATCCGGGCGCAGTTCGTAAGCGAACGAACCGGGCGGCCAGGGCGTGCGGAAGCACAGCCGGTCCAGCGCCTCCACCTGGGGCAGGTCAGCGGGGGTCATCCGGCGCAAACGGATGGGCAGGGAGGGGTTCATTCCGGGACGTTGCTGAGAGTGTGCACGTAAATTGGTGAGAGCGCGGCGGCGTCATCCGCCTTGCCTTCCAGGAGGCGCTGCCAGGCTAATTCCGCCAGCACAGCCGGGCGGCGCAAACACTGGGCGGGGCTGGCCAGGCGCGCGGTCTTCCATTTGCGCCCGAGAATGTGGCGCTCTTCCTCGCCCATTTCTCCGCACACATACACCGGGGAAGTGATTGTTGCGGCGATTTCGCGCGCGTCCGAAACCTGCACTTCGCCCTCGCGCGACCAATGGCTGTTGGCGGCCCGGTAGCGCGCCCAGGCAAAGCGCCCGCGCCCTACCTGCAGCAGGGCAATCATCGGGCGGCGTAAAACAGGCTGACCGGCTGCCAGGATATCCAGCGAGGGCACCCCCGCCACGGGCAGCCGCAGCGCCAGCGCCATGCCTTTGCACACGCTCATCCCGATGCGCAGGCCGGTGAACGAGCCCGGCCCAAGCGCGATGCCCAGACCGGTCAGCTCGCGTTTGTTCGCGCGCGTGCGGGCGAAGAGCTCCGCAATGGCGGGCACCAGCTCAGTGGTGTGGTAGTGCTGGCTGCGCCAGGTCTGTTCGGAGAGGATGCGCGTGCCGTCAAACAGCGCCAGCCCGATCCAATCGGTGGAAGTGTCTATGGCTAAAAGCATCAGGAAGCTCCAAAAATCATTTTTTCCAGCTCTTTGCACATACTGGCGTAAGCTTTGCCGACCGGGGTGAAGACCAGGTGGCGCTGCTCCAGAGCCATATACTGCATTTGTATCCACAAGCGCTCGGCGGGCAGGTGCGAGCGGATCAGGTCCGCCCACTCGAGCACGACCACGCCGCGTTCCAACATGCCGGGCAGGTCCAAAACGGCGATATCCAGGGCCGTGCCGGAGAGGCGGTAGGCGTCGGTGTG
>DAONFX010000026.1:0-20745 GCA_035403825.1 Anaerolineaceae bacterium | reverse complement strand
AATAAAAGCAGCCAGGGGGAGACCGCCTTGTTCTTCGGACTCAGCGGAACGGGCAAAACCACGCTCTCGTCCGATCCTGAGCGCGCCTTGATTGGGGATGACGAACACGGCTGGGGCGAGGATGGCATTTTCAACTTCGAAGGCGGCTGCTATGCCAAAACCATCCGCATCAACCCCGATTATGAACCTTTGGTATGGTCCGCCATCAACCGGTTCGGCACCCTGATAGAAAATGTGCCCCTCGATGCCAAGCGTGTGCCCGATTTTGACAGCAGCGAAATTACCGAAAATACCCGCGCGGCTTACCCCCTGCACTACATTCCAAATTACGAAGCTTCCGGCATGGGTGGGCACCCCGAACATATTTTCTTCCTGACGGCCGACGCGTTTGGCGTTTTGCCGCCGCTCGCCCGGCTTGATACCGACCAGGCCATGTACTATTTCCTGAGTGGATATACATCAAAATTGGCTGGAACAGAAAGAGGATTGGGAGAAAAGCCCGAAGCGACTTTTTCCACTTGCTTTGGCGCGCCATTTTTACCGCTTAAGCCCGCCATTTATGCCAACCTGCTTGCTAAAAAGCTGGAAAAACACCATACCAGGGTTTGGTTGTTAAATACCGGTTGGTCAGGCGGAGGTTTCGGCATTGGCAAGCGCATTGCCCTCCCGCTCACCCGCGCGATGATAAGCGCGGTGCTCCAAGGCAGCCTGAACGAAGCGCCCACCCATGAGCATCCCATCTTCAGGGTCTCCATTCCGGATGAAGTTGCCGGCGTGCCCCAAAATGTGCTCAACCCCGAACAATCCTGGGCGGACCAGCAGGCTTACGCGCGTGAAGCGCTGGGCCTGGCTGAGAAGTTCGCCGAAAATTTCAAAAAATACAAGGCTTCGGTGCCGGAGAGCGTCGCGGCTTCCGGGCCTGTTCAGCCGTAGCCAAGCGATACAAAGGAGACGTCATGGATAAATTCATCATTCGCGGGGGAAAACCACTGTCCGGCACGATGCGCCCTTCGGGTAATAAAAATTCCGCCCTGCCTTTGATGGCCGCCTGCTTGTTGACCGAAGAACCGGTAGTCCTTCACAATCTGCCGGATATTACGGATACGCGCACTATGCGCCGCCTGCTCGAAAGCCTGGGCGTGAAAATCCGCCAGATTGGGGACAGCTCTTCCTATGAGTTCCATGCTAAAGAAGTGCACCCTTCCGACCTTGACCCGGACATCTGCCGCCAAATCCGGGCCTCCATTCTTCTGGCCGGCCCGATGGTTGCCCGCTCCGGCGGGCTGGTGCTGCCACCTCCCGGCGGCGATGTGATTGGTCGCCGACGGGTGGACACGCACATCCTTGCGCTCAGCAAGCTGGGAACGACATTCTCCTACAACGGCGTCTTCCGGTTCTCCGCTCCAAAACTATGCGGAGCGGATATCCTGTTGGATGAAGCCAGTGTTACAGCCACAGAAAACACGATCATGGCGGCCGCGAAAGCTGAAGGGCGCACCATCCTGCGCAACGCTGCCTCGGAACCGCACATACAAGAGCTTTGCCATTTTCTCAATATCCTGGGGGCAGATATCAAGAATATCGGCTCGAACACGCTTGTGATTGACGGCGTAAATGAGCTCGGCGGCGGTGAGTTCACGGTAGGCCCGGATTATCTTGAGGTCATTAGTTTTGTGGGTGCTGCCGTCGTTACGCACGGCGAAATCCGGATAAAGGATGCCGGAGTGCAGCATCTGGGTATGATAAAGCTGGTCCTGCGCCGTCTGGGCGTGGATTTTGACTTCATCGGAGATGACATCCTTGTCGGAAGCAATCAGCGCCTGGTGATTGAACCGGATCTCGGGAATGCCATTCCGGAAATCAGCGTGATGCCCTGGCCGGCTTTTCCAACCGACCTGATGAGCATCGCGATTGTGATTGCCACCCAGTCCACCGGCAGTATCCTCTTCCATGACTGGATGTACCCCAGCCGCATGTTTTTCACCGATAAACTGGTGTCTATGGGCGCTCAGATTGTGTTGTGCGACCCGCACCGCTGCATCGTTCAGGGACCTACCCGTCTGAACGGAGAAAAACTGGACAGCCCCGACATCCGCGCAGGCATTGCGCTGGTGTTGGCGGCGCTTTCCGCCAATGGCACATCGACGATTCGCAATATCACGCAAATTGAAAGAGGATACGAGCGCATCGATCAGAAGCTGGCGGAACTCGGCGCTGATATCACCCGGGAAAACTCCTGAAACTGCAATTCCACAGAGAGGCTGCCCAAAAAGAAGGGTTTTTTCCTTTTTGGACAGCCTAAAGTGGGAGAACGTGCCTGGTTTATCCCTCTTTTTGATAGCGCAAATCCGCCAACGACCATAAAACGGGCACGGAGTGGGAAATCAAAAAGGGCCGTCCGACTTTTGGGACAGCCCCTGCCTGTCTCGATCGCTTCGCCTTTCGTTTGCCTGAAGGCGCAACAAAAACAGAGGGCTTTCGTCCTCTGTTCTTATTTAATCTTGTCTGTGTTACTTAGGCTGACTGTTCACAACGTCCAGGAACTGATTGACCACATCCCGCAGCATCGGTTCGGGAAGCGCGCCCACCTGACGATGCACGATTTTGCCCTTGGCGATCATCAGCATCGTTGGGATGCCTTCTACATGGTATTTGCTGGCCCATTCCTGGTTTTCGTCGGTGTTCACTTTGGCGACAATGAGTTTATCGGCGTATTCTTTGGCAATTTTTTCCAGGATTGGCGCTACCATGCGGCAGGGTCCGCACCATGGAGCCCAAAAATCCACAATAACTGGTACCGGGGAATCCAGGACTGCTTTTTGGAACGCCAGGTCGGTTACATTGATTGGTTCACTGATCATGATAATTCTCCTCTATTGATGATTGTATTTTAGTGTACACGCAATTTGGGGATGATGTTCATTAACCTTATTCAAGCTACCCCCACCCTAATTTTGCGAGCAGCGGTGGGCCAAGAATGAGCAAACCGACAGCAACAGCAACAACTGCCGCAATCAATACCGCGGCCGCGCCAACGTCCTTGGCGATCCTGGCCAGAGGATGACGCTCCGGGCTGGCAATGTCCAGAATCGCTTCCAGCGCTGTGTTCAGGAATTCTGCAATCCACACGATACCGATCACGAGCAGAAGAATTGCCCATTCGTATCGGGATAAGCCCAGCCAGATTCCAGCGGCGATTACCAACATAGTAGCCGTCATGTGAATCCAGGCGTTTTTTTGGGTGCGCAAGACGTAAGCCCAGCCGTGAAAAGCATACTTAAAAGAATTGAATCGGGAAACCACAAAATTTCTGAGGGTAGAGAAGAGCTTATTCATGGGTAACGCTTAAACCTGCTTAACTATAATTCAGAATTGTCTGCTGACCTTGAAAATTTCTCAGAAAACTGGCATTGCAAAGCTAAAAATAAGATACAATAGAGACCGCGCGGGTGTAGCCAAGTGGTAAGGCAGTAGCTTCCCAAGCTACCATTCGTGGGTTCGAATCCCATCACCCGCTTTTTTGTTTGACCTAAATCGTTCCGTTCCCGATAAATGCGTTTATTTCGCGCCTGAAGCCGGCCCTGATGGGCGCTTGCCTCTCGGTTTGCGGTGCTTGCGAAAATACGCTGAAGGGACAGCGATGAAAATAACCGCAAGCGGCCCCGTGATCGATAAAGTAGTTTTGGCCTTAGCGCGGACTGCCTCAGCGATTTCCGCCGGCGCTACCACCCGGATGACAAAGGGAACGAAAAGCGTTTGCGCTGCGTCTTCCTGCCCTCCCCCGGCCGCGATAACCGGATAGATAATCCTTCCTTCGATTAGCGCGCTCTGTTCCGTCCCAACTAACGCGTCCGAATCCAATGTAAACCCGGTATTAATGAATATGGGATCGTGCCGCTCGAAAATCGCGTTGTGCTGGATATCTGCATCCCAGGATTTCTCCTTGCTGAGGGTTGCCTTGTTTTCCGTAATCCCGGCGCTGGCCTCGCCCACGCGGATTTCCAGGCTTTCGGAGCTCCATAGACCCTTGATTGATTCTCCAGCCCGAAGCTCCAGGTTTACCCGACTGGCCGGGGCGGCTAGAACCACCTGAAGCTCTTGCAGGTTTTTTGGAAACGCGTCCAGATGCTGCAGGTAAGTTTGGACAAGCGCTTCTTCCCCCAGAGAAAATGCATTATACGCGGCAGCCAGAGCCAGAACAGCGGCTATCAACCCGGCACCCAGCATCAGCATTGGCCAACTTGTTTTTTGTTTGGGTAGCGATTCGACGGTCATGCAGCCTCCTGAGCCGCCTGGAATTTTATCACGATAAAGGCTTCCGCGGCATTGGTTTCGCCAGAGATTAACATCAGCCTTTTTTATGCAAACTCACGCACAAAAAGTGATTCTCCATTTATAATGCATGAAATAACTACCTCAGGATAGTAGGTAATCCGGCTGCTGTCATGCTTTGTACCTGGATGATTGTGAATACCGGCGTTTTCAGCATCTGGCACCCGGATAAAATAACTCCATAGGACGCTCGGAAAAGGAGAGATGGTTGAACATCAAAGACTTGTTGAGACCAAATTTAGTCGAGCTGAATGTTTCTGTCGCGGACTGGCAGGACGCCATCCGCGCTGTCGGCAAGCTTCTCGTGGCGGATAATGCCATTGAACCGCGCTTTGTCGATGCCATGATCCGTGTTGCCAAAGAATTCGGGCCGTATATCGTGCTCGCTCCTGGTTTTGCCATGCCCCACGCCCGCCCGGAAGACGGGTGCATCAAGTCCAGCATGGGTTTGATTACCCTGGCAGAGCCTGTAAATTTTGGTAATCCCCAGAATGACCCTGTGAATGTGGTGGTAGCTTTGGCGGCCGTCGATAACAAAGGGCACATCGAAGGCTTATCTGACCTGGCGGAAGTGATGAGTGAAGACGGAATTGTCGAAAAAATCGCTGCTTCTGCCACTGTTGAAGAAGTCCTGGCGATTATGTACGGTGAAAAAACAGGATAAGAACAGATCATGCTCTACAGTTAACCCGGTTGTCAGACCTCATTTGTGGAATGAATACGGCCAAAAAGCAACTACTTTAGGCCAAAGTTGTTAAACAAGTGAGGATACAAAAAGGAGAAAAATGATTAAAGTATTCACATTATGCCCTCAAGGTCTTGGCAGCAGTATGATTGCCAAAATCAATGTCCAGAAAGTCCTGGACGCGCTCGGAGTGGAGAGCGATATTGAATGCTCCGGGGTTGCCTCTATTGTTGGTCAGAAGTACGACATTATCGTTACGATTGAAGAAATGCGCAGCTCCTTGGAACGCGCGGACCAGAAACGGATTGTCTATATTTCCAACTTCTTCAAGAAAGATGAAATCGCGCAGAAGGTGGAAGCCAAGCTGAGAGAACTGAAGCTTATTTGATTTTTCATTATTTTCAGTAGCATCCCTAAGGTGAGGATGCCTTTCTTTGACTGTTCTATTGTTTTAGCAAAGCTGCGGGGTTATTGCTAACGAAAGGAGGTGAGTGAAAGCAGACCGGATTACTTAGATGCTTGCATCGAATAATGGCTCGAAAGTTTTTTGCGTTAACGATTTTTCAGTTCATCTAAAGGAGTTACACTATGCAGATTATTCTTGATATTTTTGATTTTATCGGCACGCAGATCCTTTCCGCGTACAGTATCATCCTTGGTATTGTTGCTCTGGTAGGTCTCCTGCTGCTCAAACGCCCGGCCCACCAGGTAATCAGCGGCGTTATCAAGACCATCGTCGGCGTCCTCATTATTAGCGCGGGCGCTGGTGTGTTGGTTGGCGGTATCTCCCCCCTCACGAACATCATCAATCACGTTCTGGGCGTGCAAGGCGTGCTCCCCACCAACGAAGCCGCGCTGCCCTTCGCTCTTGAGCGCTTTGGACAGATTGGCTCCCTGGTCATGGTTGGCGGTTTTATCCTCAACGTCATCCTCGCCAGAGTGACCAAATATAAGTTTATCTACCTGACCGGCCATATCATGCTCTATGTCTCCCTGTTTGTGGTGATCGTTCTGAACGCTACCATGGGTCTGACCGGTTGGAAACTTTGGCTGCTTGGCACTATCGTAATGGGCCTGTACTTCACGCTCATGCCCGCGCTTGTGTATCCCGGCACCAAAGTCATCACCGGCGGTGAAAAGTTCTCTGTCGGTCACACGGGCGACTTCTCCTATTGGTTCTCTTATGTGACTGGCAAGCTGTTTAAGAAAGGCACCAAATCCGCTGAGGAATTCAGCCTGCCCAAGAGCCTGAGCTTCTTCCGTGATACCACCTCCGGTTTGGCTGTTACCGTGCTGCCCATCTACCTCATCCTGACCCTGGTCTCCTACAAATATGTTGCCGCTGAAGTTGCCGGTACTCAGAATCCGATTATCTTCGCGATTATGAGCTCCCTGACATTCGCAGCTGGTATGACCATCGTTCTGGCTGGCGTCCGCATGATGCTCGGTGAAATTATGCCTGCCTTCGCTGGTATTTCCGAAAAACTGGTTCCCGGCGCTATTCCCGCTTTCGACTGCCCGGTTGTCTTCCCCTACGCTCCGACTGCCCTGCTGTTCGGCTTCCTGGCGATGTTCGCCGGCATGATTGTTGGCACGGGTTTGCAGCTCGGCTTGGGTGCGCTGTATGTCATCCTGCCCGGCGTGGTTCCCGCCTTCTTTGCAGGCGGCACCTCGGGTATCTTTGGTAACGCTTCCGGCGGCTGGAAAGGCGCTATTTTTGGGCCGTTCATCATGGGCGTGGTCATGGCGATTGGCACCGGCTGGCTGATCCCGCTCACGGGTGACCTCTATAAGACTGGCGCTACCTTTGGTGATCCTTTCTACGCTACCGTCGGCCTGGCATTCGCCAAATGGGGCGACTTCGTTGGTAAGGGCGGGGTCCTTGGCATTATCGCCATCGTCGTCGCTGCTGCCCTCGTTGTCTTCGTTTTCGCGCGCAGCCGCAAGTATAAGGAGATCGAAGAAGAAGTAAAGGAAACCGCTGAATAACAGCCGCCTTGTTACTTCTCCAGGTTGATTAACCTTTGTCGGGCACTCCAGCGTTTTCTTTTCTGTGAGTGCCCGACAAGAATATGCACAAAATGAGAGCAGGAAATGGACAAAGAAAAGCTTCAGAAGGACGCAATCAACACGATCAGGTTTTTATCAGCGGACGCGGTTCAGCATGCCAATTCCGGGCATGCCGGCTTGCCAATGGGCACCGCCGCGATTGCTTACACGCTCTACAAAAAACACCTTAAATTCAATCCCCGCAATCCTGATTGGTCTGACCGGGACCGTTTTGTGCTTTCTGGCGGACACGGCTCCATGCTGCTTTACAGCCTTTTCTATCTGACTGGTTATGACTTATCCCTTGAGGAATTGAAAAACTTCCGACGTTGGGGCAGCCGCACCCCCGGCCACCCTGAATATGGGGTCACGCCCGGCGTGGAAATCACAACCGGCCCCCTGGGTCAGGGTTTGGCAACCGCTGTGGGGATGGCTATGGCGGAAGCGCATCTGGCTGCGATATACAACCGCCCCGGCCACGAAATTATCAACCATTATACGTACGTCCTGGCTTCCGATGGCGACCTGATGGAAGGCGTAACTTCAGAAGCGTGCTCTTTAGCTGGTCACTTGCGTCTTGGAAAGTTGATTGTCTTCTATGACGACAACCGCATCACCATTGATGGCCCCACCGATATTACTTTTACTGAAGACCGCGGAAAGCGCTACGAAGCCTATCATTGGCAGGTTCTGCACGTACAGGACGGAAATAACGTGGATGAACTCGATGCCGCTGTAAAAGCAGCCAAGGCAGACTCCCGGCCGTCTATCATTATTTGCCGCACGCATATCGGCTATGGTTACCCCACCTGGCAGGATAATTCCGCCGCGCACAGCGGTATCCCCAGCAAGGATGAGCTGGAAGGCGCAAAAAAGAAACTCGGTTACCCGACTGAACCGCTTTTCTATGTTTCCGACGAAGTGCTGGCGCATTATCGCGAAGCTGTACCCGCAGGCGAAAAGCTGGAAGCGGATTGGAACGTCAGATTTGCTGCTTACGAGCAGGCTTACCCGGAACTCGCTGCCGAGCTGAAACGAATACTCTCCGGCGAACTTCCAGCCGGCTGGGAGGATAAGCTGCCTGTTTTCAAACCCGACACCAAAGGCACCCCCACCCGCAGCGCCTCTAACAAAGTAATCAACGCGCTTTCCAGCGCGATACCAGAAATGATGGGCGGCTCTGCGGACCTTAGCACCTCAAACTCCACCCAAATCGAGAACGCTAAAGATTTCCAGGCAGACCAGTACGACGGCCGCTACGTCTATTTTGGCGTGCGCGAACACGCCATGGGTGCCATCATGAACGGTTTGGCGGTACACAAGGGCGTCGTTCCTTTCGCCGCCACTTTCCTGGTCTTCTCGGACTATTTGCGGCCTGCTTTGCGCCTCTCTGCCCTTTCGCATTTGCCCAGTATCTGGCTGTTCTCACATGACTCCTTTAACCTGGGTGAGGATGGTCCGACGCATCAGCCTGTGGAGCATCTCACCTCGCTGCGGCTGATCCCCAATGTGGTCACCATCCGCCCCGCGGACGCGAATGAAACCAGCGAAGCCTGGCGGACGGCCCTGAAACGCCGCCATGCGCCTACGGCGATTGCGCTTTCGCGTCAGCCCTTGCCGGTTTTTGACCGGGAAAAGTACCATCCCGCCAGCGGAGCCCAAAAAGGCGCCTATGTGCTTGGGGATTTGGGAGAAGAGAAACCGCGCCTCATCCTGATCGCCTCCGGCTCTGAAGTTGAGTTGATTGTCCGGGCTGGCGAGCAGCTTGCTTCCGAAGGCATTGCGGTCCGCCTGGTATCTTTCCCGAGCTGGGAACTTTTCAGTGCGCAGGATCAGGCCTACCGCGACAGCGTGCTCCTGCCAGAGGTAAAAGCCAGGTTGATGGTCGAAGCCGGCACCAGCATCGGTTTCGAAAAATGGGTCGGTCCTGAAGGCGATTACATCGCCATGGACCGTTTCGGCGCTTCTGCCCCAAACGTGGTGCTCTTCGAGAAATTCGGATTCAACCTCGATAATGTCCTCAACAAGAGCAGGGCTTTGCTCGCGAAATTTGCTTAGTGAGCACAAGGACCGGCTTCAACCTTAGCGCTGAAAACCGGGCCTGATTTCATGAGAAATGAAAGGACACGAAAAATGCCAGACAAGAAAGATTTACCCCGCACTTCCGCTCCTCAACAAGGAGAAATTCAAGCCATCGTTTTTGGCGATAAAGTTATCACGGTAAAAGACAAATGCTCCTGCGGCGGCGCGGTTCATGTGCTTCCGGACCCAGCCACGGGCGGCAAAGTGGCCAAATGCGTCAAATGCGGCGCGGAATTAAAATGGGGAGGAAAGTAGGCATGGAAAAAGGCAAAGTGAGAGTTATCAACGAGGTTGGTCTGCACGCCCGACCTGCCGCTCTGTTTGTCGCCAAAGCTGCCAGTTTCAAATCCGATATCCGCATCCACAACGCGACGAAGGACGGCAAATGGGTTAGCGCCAAGAGCATTCTGGGCATTTTAACCCTGGGCGTGGAAAAGGACCATGAAATTGAGATTACTGCTGAGGGTGAAGACGAAGTGGAGGCCGTAAAGCAGATTATCGCGCTCATCGAGAGCGACTTCGCCTGATCGAAGCTCCCGTATGTCGGGAAAATAGGATTCTTGTAAAGGGAGAGCGCTATGATGATTCTGAAAGGCATCCCTGCTTCCGGGGGGATAGCAGCCGGTCCTGCGTATATTTTTCGACATTCCGAAGTCGGCATCAGACGGGAGACTATTTCAGACCCAACCGCGGAAATCGCCCGTTTAAATGCTGCCCGCGACGCCGCGCGGCAGCAGCTGCAGACGCTCAGAGAGAAGACCGAAGCCGAAGCCAGCGCTGAAGAAGCTGCTATTTTTGACGCGCACGCGATGTTCCTGGATGACCCTTCGCTGCTGGAAATGGTTGCGGATGTTGTTAACAGAGAAAAACTGAACGTTGAAGCAGCCTGGTCCGACGGCATCGAAAATTTTGCCGCGCAGATGGAAATGATGGGCGATGAATACCTGAGCGCCCGCGCGGCGGATATCCGCGACGTGGGGAAACGGGTAATCCGCATTCTCAGCGGTCAGGGTGAGACTGACCTTTCGGGATTGTCCGCGCCCTCGATTATTCTCGCTCAAGACCTGACCCCCTCAGACACCGCCCGTCTGGATAAGCAATTCGTGCTTGGCTTCGCGACAGCGGAAGGGGGACCGACCTCCCATACCGCCATCCTTGCCAAAGCCCTCGGTTTGCCAGCGGTCGTCGGCTGCGGTCCAAGACTGAGTGAGATTGCCAGCGGAACTGACATGCTCATTCACGGCGCTAAAGGCGAGTTAGTTGCCAATCCGGACGAAGCGACCAGGAAGCAGTACGAAAAACTGACCGGCGAGGCCTCGCGCCTGGCCGAACAGGAGCTGAAATCCGCCGGCGAACACGCCGTGACCAAAGACGGCCGTCAGGTGGAAATTGTTGCCAACGTTGGCAGCCCCAGCGACGCCGTCTCAGCGCTGAAATTCGGCGCGGAAGGTATAGGCTTGCTGCGCACGGAGTTCCTCTACCTGGAACGCTCCACGGCTCCGACTGAAGAAGAGCAGCTCACTGCTTACAAGGCAGTCCTGGACGTTATGGAGACGCGCCCTGTCGTGGTGCGCACGCTGGACGTCGGCGGCGATAAGCAGCTCGACTACCTGGACCTGGGTAAGGAAGCCAATCCTTTCCTTGGTTGGCGTGCCATCAGGATGTGTCTGGACAAGCCCGAATTCTTCAAGATTCAACTGCGCGCGCTGCTGCGAGCCAGCCCGGGGCACGACCTGCGCATTATGTTCCCGATGATTGCCACGCTGGAAGAAGTACGGCGCTCTAAAGCCCTGCTGGCCGAAGCCCGCCAGGAAGTCCTTGCAGGGGGCTCTCCAGTCGCGGACCATATTCAAGTTGGGATTATGGTGGAAATTCCCGCCGCTGCGCAAATGGCGGATTTGTTCGCCAAAGAGGTGGATTTCTTCAGCATCGGAACCAACGACCTGACCCAATACACCATGGCGGCTGAGCGAACCAGTGAAAAGATGGCATACCTGGCTGATCCCTGCCACCCGGCTGTGGTTCGCCAGATCAAACGCGTCATAGAAGAAGGGCATAAGGCAGGGATTTGGATTGGGGTGTGCGGCGAGATGGCAGGCGACCCGGAGGCAGCGCCGGTGCTGCTGGGGCTCGGCCTGGATGAATTCAGCATGGCCGCTCCCGGAATACCTCATCTGAAAGCCATCCTGCGCGAGTGGACCTATGCAGAAGCCAAAAAGTTAGCGGAGCATGTGGTCAATTTCGAGAACGGCGCTGCGGTGCGCGAGTACGTGCGGAACTATCTGCACGAATGATGGGTCCGTTGATGGATAAGAGCTGGATAACCGGTGTGCAGCCGGCGCTTTCCAGCTTTTTTTTTATTTCCAGGCGCCTCTACCTCAATCGGAATAAACATTCCAAATTCATAATATCTATACGCAGTTCCGGGTAAATCCGGAAGATGCCCTTGTTTGGGATTAATCGCTGCTGTTTTCATCCACCGGGGGCAACGCGGACAGCGCCTGCTTGTGCGGAAGATGCTTCCATAAACCCGGCAGCTGCGCGATAACCACCGCCGCGAACATCAGCGAGCAGCCGGCAAGCTCACGGGCGTTCAGGTGTTCTCCCAAAAGCAGCCAACCGAACAGCACCGCGAAGACAGATTCCGTGCTCATGATCAGCGCGGCAATTGCGGGATTCATCGATTTCTGTCCCAGCACTTGCAGCGTGTACCCCCCCGCCGACCACCACAATACCGGAATACAGGATGGTCCAGATGCCGTCCTGAACGACTGCCAGGTCCGGCTTTTCGAAGAGCAGGGCAGCTGCAAGCGCAGCCACCCCCAACGTGAAAAACTGCATGATGGATAGAGCCAAGCCGTCAACCAAAGGCAAAAAACGGTCAAGCATCCAAATATGCGCCGCCCAAAAAAGCGTGCCCATCAGAACTATCAAATCGCCGCGCTCGATCTGCAGCTGGCTGGTGAAACTGAGCAGGTAAATCCCTGCAACCGCGAATGTCACCCCCAGCCAAACAGCCTTGCGCACGCGTTTGCCGATAAAGACCCCGAGCAAAGGCACCAGGACGACATACATCGATGAGATAAAGCCCGCTTTCCCGGAGTCCGTGGTTTGCATTCCGATTTGTTGGAGAGAAACCGCCATGAACAGCAGCCCACCGCACAACAATCCAGCGCTGAGGTAAGTGCGCATATCGGGTTTCGCCTTGATCGCGCTTGGGTTCGAACTTCTGGCGCGCCTGAGAGTGAAATATACCGGCAGCAGCACCATCACGCCCAAAAGAAAGCGGCCCGCGGTAAACGTAAAAGGCTGCATGTACCGCATCGCGACCCGTTGAGGAACAAAGGATGAACCCCAGATTACCGAGGTCATCAGAAGCAATAGCTCCCCTTTTCTGTCCTGGAATTTTCTTTCTTCCATTAATGCCTGTTTCATTCTATTTCGGCGAAAAACAACAGGCTCTGTGAGACACAGAGCCTGTAAGGCGCTCTTGCCCGCGGGAAAATCAAGCAATGGTCTTTTGATATACGCGGTGGTTCTTATAGAAAACGCAGCCAAGATTTACAAGGTCTTTGCGCATTTGCACCGCGGTTTCCGCCACCTGGGTCAGTTCGCCGTGCTTATACCGTTTGTTTTGGTGCACGGAATCGATCAGGATTTCGTAAATCAGTGCATTCCCGCCAAAACCCTGGGCTTCAGGCAGAATGCCGATGCCATTGAAGTCAATCCAGTCAGTTTTCTTGATTTCGGAAAGGAGCCGCAGGATTTCAATCGGGCCAAGTTTCCCTTTGTTTTTCTGGAAGGCGAGCGAAACATCCGGGAATGGCAGAACAAAGCCAACCACTTGATCGTCCTTGACAATCATCTTCAGCATCTCAGGTATTACCAGGATTAACGCGTTTGAGACCACAAAGTCGATTTCGCGCTTGGTCAGTGGGTAATACTCCCAGTTCTGAACAAACGAACCGTTATATGCGGACCGGAGCTGAGGAATCCACTGCTTAAGTTCTGCTTTGTTCTTGAAGGTTTTTATGGTCAGGGAGCCGCGCTTTTTGGCAATCGCAGCCGCTTTGGTAACTTTTTCCGGCACTTCAATTTTCTGCGGGTCCACATAGCTGGAAACAAAATCCACCGCTTTTGTACAGCCGTAATTTTCCACCAGCGTCTGGTAGTAGGGGTAGTTATAGTTCATCATGTTCATCATCTGGCGGTGTTCATGACCCTCAATCTGGATGCCGTAACCATCCAGCGGGCCAAAACCCTTGGGGCCAACCAGCTTGGTCATTCCCCGCTCACGCGCCCATTCCGTCACGCGGTCCAGCAAGGCGTTGGCCACTTCCTGGCTGTCGATGAGGTCGAACAGATAAAACTCAGCGTCGCTGGTGTGGTGATAGGCGTTGAACGGTTTGTTCATCAGCGCGGCGACGCGCCCGACGACTTTGTCGCCATCCATTGCGAGGAAGAAATCAGCTTCCGAATGGTCATAGAACGGATGTTTCCTGGGGTTCATCATGGCGTAGATGTCGCTTTTTATCGGAGGAACAAATTGCGGACAATCTTTGTAGAGCTCATATTGGAATTCAACAAATTGGCGCTGAAGCGCTTTGGTATTGACAGGGATAATGTTAATCATAAAGTCTGCTCCTTTAAGAGTTTGTTAGAATGAGAACTGAATTATATACCCAAAAAAATCCCGTACCTGCTGGACTGTGCAGGGGTGCTTGCCTTGTCCGCCCTGCTGCAGTACATGAGCTGTTAATTTACAAGCCGCAGGTCGGGCTGCGTTTTTCACAATTTCACCGGTTTGAAATGTATAAGCCGCCCTACATCGAAATGCTCTCTAACAGCTCGGGCTGCGTCTTTCCACCCGACACGTTGCAGGGGTTTTTGCCTTGCCAGCCGTGCCGCGCTGATATATAATGCACGGGTTGTTAATTCGCACGTGTTAGAGGTAGAAAAATGATTGATGTAAACGAACTGCGGAAAGGCGTGACCTTTCAGGTGGACGGTGATTTGTACAAAGTATTGGACTATACCCACAACAAGCCCGGCCGCGGCACAGCCACCATCCGCATCAAAGCGCGCAACCTGCGCAAAAGTAATACCCTGGAAATGACCTTCATCTCTGGCGACCGCGTTCAGGATATCCGTCTGGATTACCACAACGTACAGTACCTTTACCGGGATGAAAACTTCTTCTATTTCATGGACATGAACACTTTTGAACAGCCTGCAGTTCCCGCTGAGTTGGTCGGCGATTATGAGGGCTATCTGAAAGGCGACATGGAAGTGAAGCTCACCTACTTTGGCGACGAACCTCTGGATATCGAACTGCCCACCAGCGTGGACCTGAAAGTTGTTTCCGCCGAAGCCTCCGCCCGCGGAAATACCGCCACCGGCGTGACCAAACAGGTGGTGACTGAAACCGGTTTGAAAGTTCAGTGCCCTGCTTTTGTGAATGAAGGCGATGTCATCCGTGTGGACACGCGCACCGGCGCTTATCTGACCAGGGTCTGACCCTAAAAGCCATGAAAACGCCTTACGGTCGCGAATGCCGTTACTTCTATGGGGATTACTACCGCGGTCGGAATTTTGAAGAATGCCGCTTGATACAATCCAAAGAGGATAGCCGCCAATGGGAATCCATGCTCTGCAAGTATTGCCCGGTCCCGGGTATCCTTATGAATAACGGCTGCCCGCACATGGTTCTCAGCGCCTCGGTAATAAAATTCCTTGGGCGCAAAACCGTGCGGGTGGACGCATACTGTACCAAATCGCATAAGGCCGTCAAAGACCCTAATGTAGGCTGCGATGTCTGCCACCAGTCATAGTCCGATCCCTACCGGGTATATTTGTTAGAGTATTCTTAATAAGCTTCCATAAAACGTTATTCTTTAAGAAATCATTATCCCGAATTGGTATAATCTTTGTTGATACAAAAACTTGTGTCAACAACCGGAGGATTTTGTGAATTCACGCAACCGATCGTACGCAATCTACATCCTGCTGTTTCTGGCAATTATCAGCATGGTGTATTTCAATATGCAGCAGCAAGCGCTCGAAACCCGGGTCATTCCGATTAATCAGCTCGCGGCTGATATCGAAGCGGGAAAAGTATCTAAAGTTACTGCTCTCGAAAACAACCTTACAATTGCCTATAAAGACGGCACAAACAAAGAAGCGACGCTTGACAGCCAATCCGGGCTGGTGGAACAGCTTGTGCAGTTGGGCGTCTCCACCAGGCAGCTGCAGGACCCCGGCCTTGAGCTTGTCATCAGTAAACCAGGAATGCTGGATACAGTCCTCAACATCCTGGTCTACATCCTGCCGTTTCTCTTCATGCTCGGCATTTTCTTGTTTTTCATGCGCCAGGCGCAAGGTTCGAACAATGCCGCGATTGCCTTCTCCAAATCCAGGGCCAGGATGATGTCCGGAGAGCACCCCACGGTGACCTTCGCGGATGTCGCTGGCGTGGATGAAGCCAAGGAAGAACTGCAGGAAGTTGTGGAGTTCCTGAAAGAACCCCAGAAATTCATCAGCCTCGGCGCGCGTATTCCCAAGGGTGTGCTGCTGGTGGGTTCGCCTGGCACCGGCAAAACTTTGATGGCAAAGGCCGTTTCCGGTGAGGCCGGGGTGCCCTTCTTCTCAATTTCCGGTTCGGAATTTGTGGAAATGTTCGTGGGCGTTGGCGCCAGCCGTGTACGGGATTTGTTCGACCAGGCAAAAAAGCACTCGCCCTGCATCGTCTTTGTGGATGAAATCGACGCTGTTGGCCGCCACCGCGGCGCGGGCCTGGGAGGCAGCCACGATGAACGTGAGCAAACCCTGAACCAACTCCTCGTGGAAATGGACGGTTTTGACACCGATACCAACGTGATTATCATGGCAGCAACGAACCGTCCGGATATCCTGGACCCGGCGCTTTTGCGTCCCGGCCGTTTTGACCGGCGCGTGATGCTGGACAAGCCCGACATGGTCGGACGCGTGGAAATCCTGAAAGTACACGTGCGCGGGAAACCGCTTGCGCCTTCTGTGGATCTGGAACTGCTCGCGCGTGCCACTCCCGGATTTGTCGGCGCGGACCTTGAAAACCTTGTGAATGAAGCGGCCATCCTGGCTGCCCGGCGAAACAAGAAGGTCATCGAACAGGCTGAATTTGAGGAAGCAATCGAGCGCGTCATCGCCGGTCCGGAACGTAAAAGCCGCTTGATAAACCCGGACGAAAAGAAAATCATCGCCTATCACGAAGCCGGCCACGCGGTGGTCATCAACACCCTGCCCGAAGGCGACCCCGTGCAAAAGGTCTCGATTATTTCCAGAGGCATGGCAGGCGGTTTCACGCTTTCCTTGCCCGAGGAAGACCGCGTATTGGACTCGAAGAAGAAGCTGATTGCCACGATGGTTGGAATGCTGGGCGGCAGAGCCGCGGAAGATGTCATTTTCGATGACATCACCAGCGGCGCATCCAGCGATATTGAAAACGTCACCAAATTGGCGCGCCGAATGGTAACCCGCCTTGGCATGAGTGAGGAGCTCGGCCCAATGGTTTACGGACAGAAAGAAGAGCTGGTTTTCCTCGGGCGCGAGATTTCCGAGCAGCGCGACTATTCGGAATACGTCGCCCAGAAAATCGACGAGGAAGTCCGCCAGATAGTCAGCAATGCATACAAGCAGGCAAAAGAAATCCTGGTGACTTATAAGGACAAGCTCATCGAGGTGGCGGAGAAACTGCTTGAAGTCGAGACGCTCTCGAGGGAGCAGTTTGAGGCGATATTTCCTCCGCCTGTGAACAAGAACCAGGGTATTCCGTCCATTCAAAACGCGAACTAAACGGGGAAAACCGACCTGATCAGATCCAGAACGCGCTCAAGCGCTTCTGGATCTGCTGCGTTAATCCAATGAATCGCTGCATCTGTGGGTTTGAACCAGTTCGCCTGACGGCGCACGTAAACCCTGGTGTTGCGGCGAATCAGCAGCACTGCTTCTTCCAGCGTGATAGCGCCGTCCAGATAATCCAACATTTCCGCGTAGCCGATGATGCCCATGCGCCGCAGC
This sequence comes from Anaerolineaceae bacterium, assembly GCA_035403825.1. Lineage (GTDB taxonomy): Bacteria > Chloroflexota > Anaerolineae > Anaerolineales > Anaerolineaceae > Mesolinea. The sequence continues at coordinate 3,542 of DAONFX010000026.1, read as the reverse complement.
GCCTCGGCTTTGCCAGCATCCCGCAGCGCCCGCACCTCGTCCACGAAACCCTGCTTTAACATCGCGTCAATGCGGGCGTCGATGCGCTGATAGAGCAGCTCCCGCGGCCAATCCAACCCGAGGACCAGCGACTGGTAGGGCGAGGAGGACTTTGTCCGCAGGTCCGAAAAACGCCTTCCGGTAGCCAGAATAACTTCCAGCGCACGGATGGTTCTGCGCTTGTTGCGGTAATCAATCCGTGCGGCGGCTTCCGGGTCCAAACGCGCCAGCCGCTTGTGCAGCTCGGCAAATCCGATGCGCTCTCCCCAGGCTTCAATCGCCTCGCGCAAATCGTGCAGGGGTACTTGCGCGGGGACTTCCCAGTTTTGGAGAATGGCGCGAATGTATTGTCCGGTGCCGCCCACGAGCAGCGGCAGTCTGCCCCTCGAGTTGAGTTCCTCTATGGTTCGTCGGGCTTCTTTCTGGTACACGCCCAGGCTCCAGGGCGCGTCAATGGTCGTAACGTTGATGAGGTGATGCGGCGTGCCTGCCAGTTCTTCGGGGCTGGGTTTGGCGGTGCCAATGTTTAACTCCTGATAAAGATAGCGCGAATCCGCGGATAGAATCTCGCACGGCAGTTCCTTGCACAGGCGGATTGCCAGCGTGGATTTCCCGGAACCGGTCGGACCGACCAAAACAAGTAATCGCAAGGAACCGGTATCCGTCACGAGGGGAACTCCCCCAGATTTTCGTAGTGCAGCAGATTCGGGCCGGGCTGCCCCAAGCGGCCTTCCACCACAATCAGGTCGATTTGCCAGGCTGGCAGTGGTTCAGGAAGATGCTCAAGATAGGCGTCTGCGCTTTGCAGCAAGGCTTGCAGCTTCTTAGGGGTAATCGCGTCTTCACCATAGCCGTAGGCCTGGCTGGCGCGGGTTTTCACCTCGACAAATAGCAGCCTGCCGTCTTTTTGCGCAATGATATCCGCTTCGCCTTGCCTCACGCGATAATTGCGCTCCAGAATTTGGCAGCCTTGCTTTTCCAGGTAATCGCAGGCAGCCTGTTCACCCCAATCACCCAATTGTTTCCTGTATCCGCGTGCCATGATACCTAAGTATACCCGGAGCATGCGAATCAAAAGCTTACGAGCTGGGTACATAAGCCTGTCCGTCTGGGCTATAAAGAAATGTCCTGATGCGGGCAATTTATTAATGTCCTAAGGAGCAGATGAAGTCCTCAGGACGGGTTTATCCTTGACTGCCAAATTTCTTCTCCTCGATCATGTTTCACAGTTGCCCAAACCCTGATCAAAGACCAGCTCCCTGGACCAGCGATCATTCATTAAGATAATCGAATAAATTTCGTTCGCTGGAGAAGTGGAGTAAGAAGGGAAAGGCTGCAATACTCTTGTCTGTCAGGGTATGATCATCCCTTTGAAAATAAAAGGAGGGAGCGAGTGATAATTTCATAGCTCCTAATCCTAATTCGGACATTTCAATTTTGCTGCTTTAGGACATAATCTCCCAGTACCGAAGGACATAATCTCCCAGTACCTACAGACATAATCTCCCAGTACCGAAGCTTGTCTCGATTAATTGCCTCAAATAAGATAAAATTGCAAAATTAAAACAATTGCGAGGCATTCATCGTATGGCTGTTGCGGAAATTGTGACCATCGGAACCGAATTACTTCTGGGCGAGATTCATGACACAAACTCACGCTATATCGCGCGCATTCTCCGGGATATCGGCGTAGACCTATACCGGCTGTCGACCGTGGGCGATAATGTCCAGCGCATTACCGCCACGCTGCAAGAAGCGCTGATGCGCGCCGATATCGTCATCACTACCGGCGGGCTTGGGCCGACCGTGGACGACCCGACGCGTGAAGCGGTCGCGAAGGTTTTCAATGTACCACTGGTGTACCATGAGGAACTCTGGCAGCAGATTCAGGAATGGTTCAGCCGCTACAACCGCACCCCCACTGAAAATAACAGACGCCAGGCATTCATCCCCGCCAACAGCATCGCCATCAGGAACGACGTCGGCACCGCGCCGGCGTTTGCCTTCGAGCTTGGCACCAAAACTATCATCTCGCTGCCCGGCGTCCCGCGTGAGATGGAATATCTGATGCAGAACTATGTCCGCGGCTACCTCAAGCAGCGCTACGGACTGCAGGAGACGGTCATCAAACCCTGGGTAATCCACACAATTTTCAAGAGCGAGTCCAGCATTGACGAAATGATTGGGGAACTCGAAAAGCTTAGCAACCCGACCGTCGGACTGCTCGCGCATCCCGGACAGACCGATATTCGCGTAACGGCCAAAGCCGACTCAGCTGCTGAGGCGGAGAAAATGATGACCCCCGTGTTGAGTTTAATCCGTGAGAAACTGGGTAACTATATCTACGGGGAAAATGAGACCACTCTGGAAGAAGCGGTGACGCGAATTCTCGAACAAAACAACGCAAGCCTAACGCTCGTCGAAGTAGGTACCAGAGGCGAAGTTCTGACAAAGCTCAAGAATTACACCCCCGATCGCGTCAGCGGTGAATTCATTGACGGCAAGATATCCGTCGAGACGCTCAAAGCGCTGATGGCGGACGCGAAAGCCCAGCAGGACAGCACGCTGGCGCTGGGCGTCATGCTCATTTCCGATGGCGATAAGCAGGACCTTACGCTCATCCTTGAAGCGCCGGATGCGGAAAAAATCCAGCAGCGCTCGTACGGCGGTCCTCCTGGCGATGGTCAGATATGGGCGGTAAACTCCGCTCTGGACGCAATCCGGCGCTACTTCCTCAATTACTAAAGGAGAAAAATGGAACGGGCAGAAAAAATCCTCACCAATGCCATCGTCCTCACCATGGATGGCGAGTACAACATTTACGAACCGGGCGCGCTCGCCATCAGCGCTCAGCAGATTCTTGCGGCAGGCCCGGAAAATGACATTCTGAAAAGCTACGAAGCGGAAGAAATATTGGATTGCGGCGGCAAGGTGCTGATGCCAGGCTTGATTAACGCGCATACCCACGTCCCGATGACCCTCCTGCGCGGTCTCGCGGATGACCTGCGCCTGGACGTTTGGCTGATGGGTTATATGATGCCGGTAGAGCGCGAATTTGTCACGCCGGAATTCGTTCGCCTTGGGACCAAACTGGCCTGCGCTGAGTTTATACGCTCCGGAGTCACCTGCTTTAATGACATGTACTACTTCGAAGACGCGGTCGCGGAGGCGACCAACGAAGCGGGTTTGCGGGCTCTGGTGGGGCAAACTGTGATGAAATATCCAGCGCCGGATGCCCCGTCTTACGAGGTTGCCATCGCGCTGTGCGAAGACCTGATAAAAAAATGGAAAGGGCATCCGCTGATTATCCCGGCCATTGCCCCGCATGCCGTCTACACAACCACTCCGGAAATTCTGACTGCCTTGTGCGACATGGCGAAAAAGTACGACGTGCCTGTGCATTTCCATGTGTCGGAGACGCTCTCGGAGGTAGAGAACCTGCGTCAGGAACAGGGTATGCCGGTTATCCCATATGTGCGGAAGTTCGGGATGCTGGAAACCAA
>DAONFX010000025.1:0-21300 GCA_035403825.1 Anaerolineaceae bacterium | reverse complement strand
TCATAGGGCGGGTGGGGGTCGAACCCACACAGTGTCTCCACCGACGGATTTTAAGTCCGTTGCGTCTGCCTATTCCGCCACCGCCCCGTCTTCAACTCCCCTATTTTACCATCATTGCCGCCCCGCAAGCCCGCCTGCGCTATAATTCCGGCATGCAGCTCTCCCCCCTCGCGTGGTTCCTCTCCTTCCTGCCGGTGCTGGTCGTCATAGCCCTCATGCTCGGCCTGCGCCTCAGCGGCGCGCGCGCCAGCCTGGCCGCCTGGCTCAGCGCCGTCCTCATCAGCCTGCTGGCTTTCGGGGGAACCTGGCAGCTGCTCGCCTGGGCGCAGCTAAAGGCGCTCTGGATGGCGCTGGACGTGCTCTATATCGTGTGGGGCGCGCTCCTGCTCTACCACCTGGTGCAAGAAGCCGGCGCCATCCAGGCCCTCAGCGCGCGCCTGCCCGCCATTTCCGCCGACCGCGGGCTGCAGGTGCTGCTGGTCTCCTGGCTGATGGTGTCCTTTCTGCAGGGGATGGGCGGCTTCGGCGTCCCCATGGCAGTCTGCGCGCCCATTCTGGTCGGGATGGGCTACCCGCCGGTCACCGCGGTGGTGATGACGGCGCTGGGGCAAGCCTGGGCGGTGAACTTCGGCTCGATGTCCACCGCGTTCACGTCCCTGCTGGTGGTCACGGGCTTGCCCGGAGCGCTGCTCGCGCCTTTTTCCGCGCTGCTTCTGGGCCTGGCCATCCTGCCCGCCGGCGCGCTGGTGACGCTGGTTGGCACGGGCTGGAAAGGCTTGCGACGCAGCTTCCCCGCGCTGCTTGTGATTTCCCTGGTGATGGCTTCAGGGCAGTACCTGCTGGCGGTCAACGGCTTGTGGCCGCTGGCGGCCACCGGCTCGGCTGTGCTCGGGATCCTCACGCTGCTGCTGCTCACGCGTCTGCCGCGCTACCGCAAGGCCGAAGCGCCCGCACCCCTGCCCGCCAACAAGCCTGCCGGGCAGGACGGCTTTTGGTGGCGCGTCTCGCCTTACCTGCTGCTGATGCTGATTGGTTTCGCGGTGGTGCTCATCAAGCCGCTGAACGCTTTCCTGAGCCAGGCCAGCCTTCAGCCAAAATTCCCAGAGCTCAGCACCGCGCTGGGTTGGGTCAGCCCCGCGGAAGTGGGACGGCCGTTTCACTTTTTTTCGCACCCGGGCTCCATCCTGCTCTACACCTGCCTGATTTCCGCCGGCATCTACGCCAGCAAAGGCTTGCTCTCGCCCGGCGCGCCTGCCCGGATTCTACGCGCAGTCCGCTCAAGCGCCGGGGACGTCACGCTGGGGGTCATCGCGATGGTCGGCGTGGCTGCGGTGATGACCGCCAGCGGAATGACCAACCTGCTGGCGCGCGGACTGAGCCAGAGCATTCCCCGCGCGGTCTACCCGGCCGTCGCCCCGTTCATCGGCGCGCTGGGCGCCTTCCTGACCGGGTCGAACAATAATTCCAATGTGCTCTTTGGCGTGCTGCAGATGGATACCGCCCGCCTGCTGGGCTTGAACGTCCCGTTGATTCTCGCCGCGCAGACGGCCGGCGGCTCGCTGGGCAGCGTGCTATCCCCCGCGAAGGTGATTGTGGGCTGCAGCACGGTGGGCCTGACCAACCAGGAAGCGCTGGTGATGCGCAAGCTGGTGCCTATGGAACTCATCCCGGTCGGGGTGGTCGCGCTGGCAGCGCTGCTGATTTCGGCGCTGCCCGGCGGCTGACGCTGCCGCCCGCCTTTCGTTTCGAAGCTGCGGACATGCCGCCCGCTTCTTTCTCAAAACTCCGCGCCCGGTTCGCATGTTTATGGCGCGCGTGCCGCGGCTGAGCGCGTCAGGTCCGGAGCGCTTTTTGAACTGTAAAGAAAAGGCACGACCACAAGTTGGCACCGGCGGATGCAGGTTTTCCGGTTTTCGGGTACACTCTTCGCGAGGCAACAATGAGCGCTGCACGCGGTAGAAATCTCCAGACGCTTTTTAAGCGCATACCCGCCTTCGCGGCATCCCCCATCCCCGCTGTCCGCATTCGCGGGGTCAGCATGGATTCGCGCACAGTCCGCCCGGGCTGGATGTTCGCTGCCATCCAAGGAGAGAATGCCAACGGTTACGACTACATCCCGCAGGCGCTTGCGAACGGCGCGGCGGCGGTGATGGGCACGCTGCCCGCTCCGGCCGGCTTGAACGCCCCCTACCTGCAAATCGCGGGTGATATCCACCAGGCGGTTGCTTATCTGGCCGCCGCCCTGCACGATTTTCCGGCGCGCAAGCTGCGTATGCTCGGCGTGACGGGCACGGACGGCAAAACCACCACGACTTCCATGGTTTATCACATCCTGCGCAGCGCCGGCATCCGCGCCGGCATGATTTCCACGGTCAGCGCGCAAATCGGCGAGCACGTTTTGGATACCGGCTTCCACGTCACCACGCCCGAAGCGCCCGATATCCAGGGCTACCTGGCCGAGATGGTGCGCGCCGGGCTCTCGCACTGCGTTTTGGAAACGACCTCCCACGGGTTGGCGCAGGGGCGCGTGGCCGCCTGCGATTTTGACGCCGCTGTGATTACCAACGTCACGCACGAACACCTGGACTACCACGGCTCATACGAGAACTACCTGCGCGCCAAGGGCATGCTCTTCGAAAGCCTTTCTCAAACGCCGCGCAAACGCAGCGGGAACCTGCGCGCCGCCGTGTTGAACAAAGACGACCAGTCCTACGCTTACCTCAAACGCGTTTCGCCGGCGCGCCAGGTCAGCTACAGCATGCTGAACGAAGCTGATTTGTGGGCGGATGAAATCGATAACCAGCCCACCGAGCTGGCCTTCACCTGCCACTTCGGGGAGGGAAAGGCGCTGCGCGTACGCACGCCGATGACCGGGCTCTACAATGTGTCCAACAGTCTGGCGGCGCTGGGTTTGTGCGTGAACTTGCTGGGGGTGCCGGCGGAAACTGCCGTGCAAGCCCTGGCGAGCCTGCCCGGAGTGCCCGGGCGCATGGAGCGCATCGACCTGGGGCAGCCCTTCAATGCGATTGTAGATTTCGCGCACACCCCCAACGCGCTCTCGCGCGCGCTGGAAACCGCGCGCGGATTCACACAAGGGCGGCTGATTGCGGTGTTTGGCTCGGCCGGCCTGCGAGACCGCGAAAAGCGCAAAATGATGCCGGCAGTCTCCATCCAGCAGGCCGACCTGACTTACCTGACCGCGGAAGACCCGCGTACGGAATCGCTGGACGCCATCCTGCAAGACATGGCCGACTCGGCTGTGGAAGCCGGCGGGCGCGAGGGCGAAACATTTTGGCGCGTGCCCGACCGCGGCGAGGCTATCCGTGCCGCGCTGCAGGCTGCTCGCCCGGGCGACCTGGTGATTGTGTGCGGCAAAGGGCACGAGCAGTCCATGTGCTTTGGGAAGACCGAATACGCCTGGGACGACCGGCAGGCTGTGCGCTCTGCACTGGCGGAACTGTTGGGCGTGCCCGGACCCGCAATGCCCTGGCTGCCAACCAGCAAAGAAAGACCCGGGGCTTAGCCGGGTTTCAAATCACGCGGGGGGTTTTTTTCCGTTCATTTTCAGCGTTTGTCAGGATCCTGCCGCGCATTCCCCGCTCATTTCAGCCGCGCGTTCCCCTCGCCTCGCTGGATTTTTTTCCTCTGCTTCGCGCGCATGCGGCGCACGCCCTCGCCCAGCATGCCGCCGTTATACCCGCCTAAAACGCACACCAAGCCCACCAGCGCCGCCAGCACCAGGGAGCTGTTCCAGATGCGCAGCGCCGAGAGTACCATCCCGGCTAATCCTCCGTACACGCCGTAAGTCACCCCCCTGCTGTCCGCCGCGATTTGGCTCATGACGAAGCCTATCATCAGCGAGATTAGGAACATCCCCAGCATCAGGGTGGTATCGATGCCGCTTACCAGGTCGCCGTAAGTGAGCATCAGCCAGTCTACCAGGCTGAAGAATGCCAGACCCGCGGCGATGTTCATGAGCGCGGAAAGCACCAGGAAGGCAATTTTCGTGCCGCGTGGATCAAATGGAGAAGGGCGTTTGTAGTTATTCATCTTTTTTCCTGCAGTCAGACCGTGAAGCCCGCACCATGTTCACAAAAAAAGCGGGTTCCAGGTCCGTGTGTTCGCATCCCTGGCTCCCGGGCGGAATAGTCCGGGTCCAGAAACGCCAGGCGGGTCTGCAAGTCCACAAAAGGCACCAGGTCCGGGGCGCCTTCCCTGCCCAGCATGCGCTACGTAAGGGTGATAAACCAGGCGCCTAAGCTCTCCAGCACTTTGGGCAGCGTGAGGATTGGCTTTGGTTTGCCCAGAATCTTGCCCAGGCGCTGCAGAAATTCCCGCCAGATCAGGTTCTCCGCGCAAACCGGGCCGCGAGCATGGGCTTGAGCCTGTTCCAGCGCCAGCACAACCGCGTCCGCCGCTTGGCTCGCCAGGACCAACACGTTGAGCTGTCGCCTGCTCGCGAGCAGCTCCAGCGTATCATGGTAAGCCCAAAAGCCGGCTGCGCCGCTGACGAGCACGTTCATGCCGGAAATTATAGCACGTGGGGCAGCCGCTTTTTGTGGATTTATTGGATTGGATTTATTGGATTTTTGATTTATTGGATTTATTGGAATGGAAAAGCGCCATGATCATGTCCTCAAGAAACAAGATAGAAATGTCCTGATTAACCTTAGGAGCTTCGACGTGGACACGCGAAGTGCATAGTGTAACCTATATGGGCAGTTACAGGTTGAGCTGGAGCGTCAGCATGACCTAATCAGCAAATTATTTTTTGGAGCGCAACCCAACAAAATTTGGTAGCGGGAAATGCGGGGTGTTCTTTGGGTATCATTGTTGGGTTTCGCGCCTGCGTCGCTCCACCCAACCTACGCCCTGCGAGGTTCAATTTCGGTTTGCACAAAAGGCGTCCAGACAGAACATAATGGCCGCGTTCCGACACCCAAAACAAAAACGCGGCCGTCTCATGGCCGCGTCAGGGAGGAAAAGTTGTATGTCAAGGGGCAATATTAATATCAATGTAAACCAAAAGCCACTCTTGGGAGTAACAAGTAGTGGCCTATCAGGTGTTTCCACCTGCTTCGACCGTATGCGAGCCACAGCAGGTAACTAACCCACATGTCGCCCATTGCATAAAGTAGGGGTATGTCAAAGTGGCAATTCTACTCCGCCACATAAGACCTGTTTTGTTAATGTTCTTAACTGTCTATAACGTAGCACACCTTCGTAGATTTATCAGTCAGCTAACGGGAAATACTTGCCCAACACCAGCCCGTCCAAAGTGTCCAACACTTCCTCCGCCAGGGAGAAATCCTGCGCCGCGGTAACAGCATTGGGGACCGCTACCGCGCGGATGCCCGCCCGGTTGGCCGCCAGAATTCCGTTATAAGAGTCTTCCAACACCAGCGCCTGTTCCGCTCCAATCCCGAGGCGCGCCAAAACGGTCAGGAAGATTTCAGGGGAAGGCTTGCTTTGGCGTACGTCGTCAAAGGTCACGAGTATTTCGAAGTTCTGGATCAACCCCAACCGGCGCAGATGCCCCTGCACCCACGCGGCCGGCGAACTGGAACCAAGCGCCAGGCGCAGCCCTGCCCCGCGCGCCCGGGCGATGAGCCTTTCAACCCCTGGCAGCGGCCTTTCCTGTGCGATGCACTCCGCAGATTCCATGCGAACACGCGCGACTAATTCCTGTGGGGTCACGCCGTGATCCATCAGCCGGGCAAGATGCACGCCGGGTTCGTAACTGGAATTATCCCAACTGCCAATGGTGCCAAGATAAGCTTGATGGTCAAAGCGTCCGCCTGCCTCCGTGAAGAGGCGCTCCCAAATCTGTATTTCAGGGCTCTCTGTATCCAGGATGAGTCCGTCAAAGTCGAAGATGAGCGCGCCAATCAATTTTTGCATGCGGAGTGCCGTCGGTCTTGTTTAGCGGTTGATTCCCCCCCTGCCCCAGTAACCTCGCTGGCGGGGGACGACGTCTTCAATTGTGATGAACGCTTGCGGGTCCTGTTCGAGCGCCAGTTTTTCCACCTCCGCAGCGAGCTTGCGCTGAACCGAGCAGTTCAGCAAGGCTACCTTGCCGTCGCGCCCGTAAGCGGGGATTTCGGTCACGGCAAAATCGTGCGCGCGCAAAACCTGGGAAATTTCCTTCCCCAAACCGCGGCTGATGATGCTGATGTGAGAGTAGCCAATTGCCAGGCGTTTCTCGATCAGCATGCCCACCACATTGCCTGTGGCAAAGCCGCCAGCATAGGCAACGACCTTGAGTATGTTGTCCAGGTCGTCCAGGACAGCGCCCATGACGACCACAAACAGGATGGATTCGAAGAAGCCCAGTATCCAGGACATCAGTTTTTTGTCGCGCATGGTCAACATAATGCGCAGTGTATCCATCGTGTAGTTAATCAGGCGCAGGAGGAAAATCATCAACGCGCCAGCGATGGGAGAAAGGTTTTGGAGGAAATCCATAATTAATTATCCTTCTGACCTCTTACTCTTGCGGGGGCTCTTTGGCCGTAGAAATCGCGGGTACATAGAGGTCGCTAATGTATTCCTTAAGCATACGCGTCATCGAGAATTGCGGCGCGAGCGATTTGATGCTTTCCTTGATTCGCCCGATCCAATCGCCCGGCAGTCCGTCCGCTGAGCGCTTGGTGTAGTAGAGCGGCACAATTTCGTTCTCAAGCGTATTATACAGGCTCTGCGCGTCAGCGTTATCCTGCTGGTCCTGGTCGGCGTATTCGGTGTCATCGCCGATAGCCCAGCCGTTCGCGCCATTATAGCCTTCGGCCCACCAACCGTCCAACACGGAGAAATTGAGGGTGCCGTTCAACGCGGCTTTTTCACCGCTGGTGCCGGATGCTTCGCGCGGCCGTCGGGGCGTATTCAGCCAGACGTCCACGCCCTGGACGAGGTAGCGCGCCATATCCATGTCGTAATCATCCAAAAAGACCAGCCGCCCGCCAAAGCGCGCATCCTTAACGTGCTGGTAAACCTCCTGGATCAGGCGTTTTCCGGGTTCATCCGCGGGGTGCGCCTTGCCGGCAAAGACAATCTGAACAGGTTTGCGTTCGTTACTGACGATGCGCAGCAGCCGGTCCACATCCCTGAAGAGCAGATTGGCGCGTTTGTAGGTGGCAAAGCGGCGCGCGAACCCAATCGTCAGCGCGTACGGGTCCAGCAGCACGCCGCTGGCAACGGTCTGCACCGGATGCACGGTGGTGGTCTTCCACTGCGTGCGCGCCCGGCTGACCATATACGCCACCAGTTTGCGCTTGAGGTGCAGGCGGATGCGCCAGATGTCTTCATCTGGAATTTCATCGATGCGCTGCCACGTTTCCTTGTCATCAATGTGTTCTTTCCAGTCCGAGCCCAAATAGCGGTTGAAAAGCAGGGCATAACGCCGCGCGAGCCAGGTGCCGGTATGCACGCCGTTGGTGATGTACGAAATCGGCACTTTATCCACGGGCGTATCCGGCCAAAGCTGCTGCCACATATGCCGGGAAACATCGCCGTGGATCCTGGAAACGCCGTTGCGGTAGTTCGCAAGTTTTAGCGCCAGCACCGGCATGCTGAAGGCTTCTCCGCCCCATTCCTGGTGTACGAAGGCGATATTCATGAACTCATCCCGGTTTAATCCGAGCTGCGGCCAATAGCTGGAGAAGTACTTGTCAATCAGCCAGATGGGGAATTCGTCGTTGCCAGCGGGAACCGGCGTGTGGGTGGTAAAAATGCTGGAGCGCTTCACCTGGTCTGCCGCTTCGGAGTAGGATTTGCCAGACTGCATGAGCTGGGAAATGCGCTCCAGGGTCAGGAAAGCGGAATGCCCTTCGTTCATATGATAGATGCTGGCGTTATGCCCCAGCGCCTGCAGCGCGCGCAAACCGCCGATGCCCAGCAGAATTTCCTGGGAAATACGCAGCTCGGGGTCGCTGATATACAGGCGGTCAGTCAATTGGCGGTCCTGCGGGTTGTTTTCGGGGATGTTGGTCTGCAGCAGCACCAGGGTGACGCGGCCGATGTTCAGCTCGTAGAGCCGGGCAAAAACTTTGCGGCCGGGCAAATCGATGGAAATCTTGATTGGCTCGTGGTTTTCATCATAAAGCGCAACCAGGGGCAGATCTTCATAGATAATTTGGACGTGGCGGGCTTCCTGCCAACCATCCTCAGTAATTTTCTGGGAGAAATAGCCGTACGTGTACAGGAAACCGACCGCCACCAGCGGAATGCCCAGGTCGCTGGCTTCCTTCAGGTGGTCGCCGGAAAGCACACCCAGACCACCGGCATACACCATCAGGGATTCGTGCAGGCCGTACTCGAACGAGAAGTACGCGATTTCGTCCTCCAGGAGCTCGGGGTGATTCTGAGCGTACCAGGTCTTGCCGGTTTTCATGTAGTAGTCAAAGTCGCGTACGATGCGGTCGTAGCGGTCCAGGAAATAGCGGTCCTGGGTCAGGTTTTCCAGCGCGACCGGGTTCACGGTGCGCAGGAAGACAATCGGGTTGTGGTTGCAGTTGTCCCAGCCGAGCGGGTCGATATCCTTGAACAGGCGCGCGGCTTCAGGGTTCCAGACCCACCACAAGTTATGCGCCAGGTCAGCCAGGCGCTTGAGACGGTAAGGAAGGTTGAAATGATTGGGCACTTCCCGGATGATTTTGTTCATAACTCTCACTTTTAACATAGAACAGCCTGCTCGACGCAGGTTTCTGAATTCATTGGTTTTTAAGCGTACAAATGATAACACAAAGCGGGATTTTATGCCGGCGCTGCAGCCGTACGGCTGGCGAATGCCTTTTCCGGCTTACTCTTGCGGAGCGCCTTAACTCGATAGCAGCGCGGCACTCCCCTGCTGCCAATAACGTATGCCCTGGTTCAGACCCGCCTCAAGCTGCGCCTGGTCAAGCGCGCTTGGCTCTCTTATGGGAGGGCAGAAGCATTGGTCAGGGAAATTTCCCCGAACCTCTGGCGCTTGCCGGCTTTACTCACCGAACTTGCGAATAAACCAGGTCTTCGCCAGTTGTGTCAGCGCGACATAGCAGACCAGCATCCCCGCCAGGTAGCCCCAATACGCCGCCGGCAGCGGCACAAAGCCCAACGTGCTGGCCAGCGGTGAGAATGGCAGGAATGCTCCGATGGATACAATCAGCAGTGAGGAAATCATTAACGGCGTGCTTGCCCGGCTTTGAATAAAGGGAATCTTGTTGGTGCGGATGACATGGATAATCAAGGTTTGGGTAAACAAACTTTCCACGAACCAGCCAGTGTGGAACAAGGCAGGATTATCCTTGCTGTGGAAGACAAACAGCATCAGTGCAAAGGTGAGGTAATCAAAGATGGAACTGATTGGCCCGATCAACAGGATGAAGCGTTCCAGGCCTTGGATGCCCCATTTCCGCGGCTTGACCAGCCATTCCTGATCGACCTCATCAGTGGGAATGGTCGTTTGAGAGAAGTCGTACAACAGGTTGTTGACCAACACCTGGATTGGCAGCATGGGCAGGAAGGGCAAAAACGCGCTGGCGCCCACCACGCTGAACATGTTGCCGAAGTTCGAGCTTGCCGCCATCTTGATGTATTTCATGATATTGCCAAACACCTTGCGGCCTTCAATAACGCCTTGCTGCAAAATCAGCAGATTGTTCTCCAGCAGGATGATATCGGACGACTCTTTGGCAATATCCACGGCCGAATCCACCGAAATGCCGACATCCGCGGCCTTCAGAGCGGGCGCGTCGTTGATGCCGTCCCCCATAAAACCCACCACATGCTCGTTCTGGCGCAGCGCGGCAATGATCAGCTCTTTATGCGCGGGGGAAAGCTTGGCGAATACTGCGTTTTCTTCCACCGTCTTTGAGAGTTGGTCCGGCGTCATCGCGTCCAGTTCAGAACCAAGCACAATATGCTCCACGGGCAAGTTTACCTGGCCGCAAATGCGCCGCGTAACCACATCATTGTCCCCGGTGAGGATTTTAACCTCCACCTTCAGCTGATGCAGTTTCTCAATCGCTTCCATGGCGGTCTCTTTAGGCGGGTCAAGGAAAGCGAGAAATCCGGCTAAAACCATGTCGCTCTCATCATTCACCGTGTAGACAGGCTCGTCCGGTGCGCCTGGCATCAACTTGTAGGCTACCGCCACGACGCGGAAGCCGTCCGCATTCAGGTCGGCCACGCGCTTCTTGCGGTGCTCCGTGTGCTCGGGCAGAACTTCCAGCACCTGGCCATCTGCCTCCACATGGCTGCAGAGCCCCATCACTTCTTCCACCGCGCCCTTACAGACGAGCATGTTTAAACCATTCTCATCTTCGACGATAACCGACATGCGCCTTCGGTTAAAGTCGAAGGGGATTTCGTCAATTTTCTTCCATTTCCGGTGGATCTCGTCGCGGTGCTCGTCATGCTGCAGGATGGCTTCGTCCATCAGGTTTTTGAGGCCTGTCTGGAAGTAGCTGTTGATATAGCCAAATTCCAGCACTTTTTCGCTTGGATTGCCGCGCGGGTCAATATGCTTCTCCAGGACGATTTTCCCCTGGGTGATGGTGCCGGTCTTATCGGTGCAGAGCACATCCATGGCGCCAAAATTCTGGATCGAATTCAGACGCTTGATGATCACCTTCTTTTTCGACATGGCCAGCGCCCCCTGCGAGAGGTTGGTTGTGACGATCATCGGCAGCATCTCGGGGGTCATCCCAACCGCGACCGCGACCGCGAACAAGAGAGCCTGCAGCCAGTCGTGCTTGCTTAAGCCATTGATGAGGAACACCGCGGGAACCATGATCATCATAAAGCGCAGCATCAGCCAGGTAAATTTGTTAATGCCCTGGTCGAAACTGGTATTCTGACGCTCGCCGGTGATGCTGCTGGCTAGGGAACCGAAGTAGGTGTCCTTACCGGTGTGGATGACGAGCGCGCTGCCGGTACCGCTTTCCACGTTGGAGCCAAGGAAGCAAATATTGGGCAGCTCCAGCGCGTTCGTGATGCCCGGGTCTGCCGGTACTTCCCATTTTTCGACCGGGATTGACTCGCCGGTCAGCGCCGATTGGTTAACAAATAAATCCTTGGCAACCAGTACGCGTACATCCGCCGGGACCATATCGCCCGCGGAGAGGGAGATAATATCTCCAGGGACCAGCTCGCGCAGCGGGATGGACTTCGCCTGACCTGCGCGTATTACCGTGGCCATCGTGCTGACCATTTCCTTGAGTTTTTCCGCGGCGGAATCAGCACGGCTTTCCTGGACGAAACGCAAGGTAACCCCCAGTACAACCATCGTAAGGATGACTACCGCCGCGCGGATATCGTGCGTGATGATCGAAATGATCGCGAGTACTATCAGCAGGATGGTGAGCGGGTCCTTTAGCATCCCGAGCAGGCGGAGAACCAGCCCCAGTTGTTTTTCCTTGACGACCTCGTTGTAGCCGTACTGTTCCAGACGCGCTGACACCTCGCTTTCCGTCAGGCCCTCCAGCTGGCTTTTTTGCTGCTGGAGTACGTCCTGAACAGCCAGATGGGCAACGCTAACGAGCTTCTGGGCAGCTTTACTTTCGCTGCCGGAAGGGAGCGCGTTTTTTCCTTGAGGATGCTGAGACTCGCGTTTGTCAATCGTGCCCATTTTCTCTCCTGAAGCTGATGTGAGCGGGATTTTGGATCGCCGGGGATGACATCCTTCCGAACAAGCGCGCCTTTGGGTTAAGTTCTGCGCTCCGTTCGGGCAGGAGTTTTCCTCAGAGGGGAATTATACGGCTGTTTCTAAGCTTTGACTGGGAATGTTTTGCTCGCCGACGATTTTTTCCGCAAGCCAGAGGTTTGGAAATGGTCGGGCGGCATGTAGAAAACCCGGCCCATCCTCTTCTCGCGTGGACGAATGAACGCCGTTCGGGCATAGGCGCGAAGCATCCTTCATGAGCGCGTCAGAAGAACTTTGATGTTCTGCCTGGGTTGCTTCGCCGGTACCGGGAATGACCAAAGCAAAGCCCGCATCATCTCCGCCTCTGCGAAGACCGCTTCCGCGCTGTCGGCTGGATGAAAATCCGAATCCCGGTCCGAAGGCACACCAGGCTGGCCCCACAAATAGAAGGCTTGTTGAGAACCCCCCCCCCAAGCGGCAAAGCGTTTACCGGAGCGTGCGGCCGCCCTGCCCCTTTCCGCCACCGGTATAAGGCGGGGCGCTCATAATCACCACCTTGCACAGGCGGGCATCCGAGAGGCGGCTTTGCAGGCGCGGGTCCATCTCACCCGGGGCGTTCACCGTCGTGATGACCGTCGGAAGCTCCGCGTTATAGCGGTAGTTGAACAGCTGATAGATTTTCTCGCGCGCCCAGGGCGTGGCGGATTGGGTGCCCAGGTCGTCCAGAATCAGCAGCCGCGCGCTGCGAATTTCCTCAAAGCGCTGGTCCAGGCTGACAGAACTGTTGGGCGCGAACGCCGCGCGCAAGTGGTCCAGCAAATCCGGCACCACCACCATCAGCGGCGGGCTGCCCAGCTGCGCGTGGTAATTGCCGATGGCGGCCGCCAGGTGGGTCTTTCCACAGCCGTAAGGTCCGATGAAGACCAGCCAACCCTGCGGGTCGCGCGCGAAAGCCTGGGCGGCTTCCAGCGCGTCTTTGAGGGTGGCGCGGTCCGTGGAAGGGATGGCCTCGTCGCGGCGCAAGCTGAAGCTTTCGAAGGTTTTCCGCGCGTGCAGGTTCAGGCTGGAAAGCTCGGGGTGCCCGATGTCATCCGCCGGATTGCGGTAATCAGTCGCCAGGATTTCCACGCGCGTGACCAGCTCGGGGTCCATTAATCGCGAGCGGATTCTGCCCTCAAAGGAACTGAGCGGATTGTTGCTGGTAATTACCGTCGCCAGGTGGTTAATGTAGCGGTAATTCAGAATCTGGAAAAGCTTTTCCTGCGCCCAGGCAGTGGCGTTCTGCGTCCCGAAGTCATCCATCACCAGCAGCGGCACATCCCGGATTTTCTCAAAGCGCTCCTCGAACGACTCGGAGGCTCCGTCGGAATAGGCGAAACGCAGCCAGTCCAACAGGTCCGGGACTGTCAGGAAAAGGGTTTCCATCCCTAAAGCCACCGCTTTATTGGCAATCGCGGCTGCCAGGTGGGTCTTCCCGCAGCCGTAGCGCCCGAGCAGCAGCAGCCAGCCCTGCAGCGTCCCGGCGAAGTGCGCGGCGCTGTTGTACGCTTGCTCCAGCGAATTCGCTTGCTGAGTTGCCAGCCCGACGCGCCCGCGCGGCTTGAAGTTCTCAAAAGTTTTTTCCTGCAGGGCGCCCAGGTTGCTCAATTCGTACAGTTTTTTCTGGCGGTCTGCTGCCAGCTCGCGCGCCCGGCATACGCACACGCTCAATTTGCCAAACTCCGGGTGCCCGAACGGCACATCCTTGCCCACAAAGCCGACACCGTGGCAGAACGGGCAGTCCGGGTCGCCGGGGAGGTCCGCATTTGTTATGTTCTGAAGCTGATCACTCATGTTTTTTTCTGCGCCTTTGGTCTTCGTAGAGCTTGCGGTACTTTTCAAGATCTCCCTCAGGTTCTCTCGCTTTCTCCGCCCGCCCTTTTTCTTTCCAGGTTTTCAGGATGGCCCGCACGTAGCGCCAGTTGCGGATATTGCGTTCCACAGCCTCGCTGACGGCATCCTCAATCCATTCCGCGGGGAATTCCAGCGCGTCGGCTTTCAACATTTCGGCCATCATCGGCGTCAGGGGGCCAATATTAGCCTCGTACAGCCGGAAAATATTCGGACGTTCCGGGGCTGGCACCTGACTGACCAGATTGAGCTGCTCTGCCGTGATTGCGCCGGCTTGAAGCTGCCCGAGCAGGTCTTTTCCGCGCGGCGTACCCGCTAGAAGGATATCTTCGTACTTTATCAAGAACCCCGCCCCAAGCGCTTCCTCCAGCGCAAGCTGCGTTCGGGCGGCATCCTGTCGGAAAATCGGCAGGCTCAGCGCTTCGACCAATGCTTCCCGCCGCACCGCCTGGCTGCCCTCTTCAGGCTGGCCCACCAGCCGGAAGTACGCCAGAACTGCCAACATACCGTCCGCGGAAAGGGACGTTTCGGCGGCGCGTTCCAGCAGATCCGCGGGCAGATACCAGGCTGTGCCCGGGTCGCTGCCAAAACCACCGGAAGGGAGAGAAGCGCTCATCGCGGCAGGCTTAATCCGGCACCGCACCGTAATACTGGTCCCGGAACATCGCCAGACGTTTCTGGAAAATCAGTTCTATCCCGGGGTCGGTCGGGCCGTTGCGGTGTTTTGCGATTTCCAACCTGGCTATGGTATGGAATGGACTGCTCTCCTCCTGGTTAGGCTGGTTGATGAACATAACGATGTCCGCGTCCTGTTCCAGACTGCCGGACTCGCGCAGGTCGGAAAGCACCGGGCGCCTATCCGGGCGCGATTCCACCGAGCGTGAGAGCTGCGCCGCCGCGATGACCGGCACTTTAAGCTCACGCGCCAGCACTTTGAGGTAGCGTGAAATATACGAAACTTCCTGCACGCGGTTGTCGGTTTTCACTTCCGCGGACATTAATTGCAGGTAATCGACAATGACCAAATCCAAGCCGTATTCCATCTGCAGACGCCGGCATTTCGTGCGCATTTGCAGCGGGGTGATGGCAGGCGTGTCGTCAATGTAAATATTGGCCTCGGCAAGCACGCCCAGTGCGCTTACGGAGCGGTTCATTTCCTCATCGGAGAGCCTGGCGGAACGCAGTTTCTGGGAGTCGATATCCGTCGCCTGCGCAAGCAAACGCTGCAGCAGCTGTTCAGAAGACATTTCCAATGAAAAGATGGCAACATTGCGCTTTAGCTGCAGCCCCACGTGTTTAGCAATCCCGATGAGAAAGCCGGTTTTACCCTGACCCGGCCGACCAGCCACGATAATGAAATCGGATTTCTGCAAGCCGTCCAGCACTTTATCCACGGACTTGAGCCCGGTCTCCAGCCCGGATACCGCTCCGGTTTGCAGGCTCATCTCGGTCAGGCGGTCATAGTACTGACCCGCGATATCTTTAATCGGGACAAGGTCGTGCTTATAGCGCTCCTGACTGACCCCGAAGATGGATTGTTCCGCCTGGTCAATCACCGTATCCACATTGATATCTTTACGGTAGGCCAGTTTGGCAACTTCATTGGCTGCGGTCAGCAGGCGGCGGCGGGCAGCCAGCGCGCTGATGTTGCGCGCGTAAGCTTCCGCGTGCAGCGAGGACGGAACCTGATTGGTCAGGCTGGCCAGGTATTCCACCCCGCCCACTTCTTCAAGGTGCCCCTGGGCTTCCAGTTCCTGCTTTACCGTGAGTAAATCGAAGGCAGGGTCGCTGGAGTACAGGCGTTGGAACGCCTGCCAAATCCACTGGTGGCTGCGGTAGTAAAAATCATCCGTCTGCAGAATGGAGGAAACGTCCAGGTACTTAATCGGCGTGACCAGTACCGCGCCAATGACCGCTTCTTCCATGGTCCGGTCAAAAAGCTGGTTGGCTCCGGGGTCCCCGGCGCTGCCGGAGTTATAATCTTGATCGCTCATTCGCTCTCCAAATCTCCACCTGTCTTGATGTTGGCTGGGAGGAGGATGACAGGAATTCAGGGAACCGGATTGGGACCGTCGTCCGGGTTGACGGGACCGGGCAGATCCTCATCGGTATCGTCCAGCTTGTTGAAAAATTCTTCAAACAATGAGAGGTCGCCCGTCCCTTCTTCGCTTGCCTCTGCGGCGCCTTCTTCAGGATGAATCTCAAGCTCCGGGATTACTGCCGCCTTGTCGAGCACGCCCTCGTCCACGAACACCGGAACGCCGGTGCGCACCACCAGCGCGAGCGCGTCGGATGGACGGCAGTCCACGCGTTTTTGCGCGCCGCCTTGCTCAATGACCAGGTTGGCGTAAAAAGTGTCTGATTCCAGCGCGGTAATTTCCACGGCGAGCAGGCGCGCGTCCAGGACGCCAAACAGGTTCTTCATCAGGTCGTGGGTCAGCGGACGGGCGGTTTCAATTTTGTGCAAAGCGATGGTTATCGCCTCGAACTCGTACAGCCCAATCCAAATCGGCAGGTAGCGTTCCTGGTCTTTCTCTTTCAACACCACGATACGGTCCTGGTTAATCAGGCTGACGCGTACACTTGAAATCAGGCATTCTCGCATTTTCTTCATAACAACCTACTGCTGCGCAAGTACAAAGGGCACCTTTATGATGATTTTATCACGCCGGGCACCTGCTTTCAATTTTACCAGCCAAAAGCCTGCGGAAACCGGCAGTTTTGACCTGGAATTACCGCCCCACTTGCGCTAAGATTCGGCTATAATATTTTTACAATAAACGATCGGTATGTCATTTAACCACCGGCGATTGCAGGCTTCGGGGGTGTTGTTTTTCGGGATTGGGTCTGTAAAAACATTACCCTTCACCCTAGGAAGCAAGCTGCAGCCGAATGGTCAGCAAATTATCAAGGATTGAGGAAGCTTTGCTGGAGAATTCCCAGGTTTCAGTACTTTGCATTGAGGGCAATCGCAATAATAATTTTGCGTTTGCTCCGGACCTGGCACGCAAAGGTTACGAAGTCCACGCGGTCAGCAACGGCGCTGAAGGCATCGCTCTACTGCCCGAAATTCTCCCGATGGTGATCGTCATCAACGCGGCTTCGCTGCGCACGAACGGCGCCCGCATCGTCCGGCGCTTCCGGGCGCTGCTGCCGGAATGCCCGATTGTGCTGATTGTCAAAAAAGGGTCACCGCAGGACGATGTGCCTGAAGCGAATATCGTACTGGCGCTGCCCTTTACCGTGCAGAAACTGGTCAACCGCATCCGGACTTTCCAATCAATCGAAAACCGCCACGTCCACGAGCTGGGCCCCTTGCTGCTCAACACGCGCTCCAATATGGTCACCTGCAACGGGAAAGAAGCCCATCTCACCCCGCGCCTTTCAAAATTACTTATGCATATGATGGCCGAGCCAAACAAGGTGCTCCCACGCAAAGAGCTTTTCCAGAAAGTCTGGGAAACCGACTACACCGGTGATACCCGCACGCTGGACGTTCACATCAGCTGGCTGCGGCAGGCTGTGGAGGAGGACCCACGCTGCCCCACGTTAATCCTGACGGAACGCTCAATCGGTTACAGGCTGCATATCCCTGAGCACAAACCGGGCCAGGCGGATTAAAGCCTGCCAGGGGATGTGCTGCACGCGGTCGCCAGCCGCGTTTTTTATTTACGCGGCAAGGCGGTTAATTGACCGGATGAAGCTTTGTTGGCGAGTGTTAAGCTTCTCTTGCTACCCAAAAAAAGCTTGTCATCCAGAAATATTTTTGTCATCCTGAGCTTTGGCGAAGGATCCCGCGTAGGACTGACAAGATGCTTCGCATGTGGCACAGCATGACATACTATTGGCACTTTGAACCAAACTTGTCGTCCTGATTTATTCTTGTCATCCTGAATTATCCTTGTCATCCAGAGCGCCAGCGAAGGATCGCGTTTTTCCCAACAAAATGCTTCGCTGATGGCTCTTATTAATTCCCTGTTGTCATCCTGATACCCTTGCGGGCACAGGTCGTCAGCGAAGGATTCCGCTTAGAACTGACGAGATGCTTCGCCTGCGGCTCAGCATAACACAAATCGTCATCGCGAGCCTGCGAAGCGATCTCCCGGCTGGCATAGGGGGAGATTGCTTCAGTTACCAACGTTCCTTCGCAATGACGGCTATTTCGTCATCGCGAGCTCAGCGAAACGATGTTCTCCTCGCGCGGAAAGCATATTAAAAAACAGCCGCCTGTGAAGGCGGCTGTCATAATCGAAAAAGGACTCAATGCACGCCCATCACCAGCGCCAACAGCAGCCCGCCGGCAATCACGCTCCCGAGCTGACCCGCTGTGTTGGACCCCATAGCGTGCATGAGGATGAAATTTGAGGGGTCTTCCTCCAACGCCATCTTCGCGGAGAGCCTGCCCGCCATCGGGAAAGCGCTGATGCCGCAAGCGCCAATCAGCGGATTGACCTTGTTGTGGGTAACCAGCGCCATCAGCTTGCCGAAGAGCAGCCCGGCTATCGTATCAATCACAAAAGCAAGCAGCCCCAGCCCGAGAATCGCCAGGGTTTTCAGGTTCAGAAAACTCGAAGCGGTCATCGTTGAACCAATCGCCAGGCCCAGGAAGAGCGTGGCAATGTTAATCAGCTCATTTTGCGCCATCTTGCTCAGGCGGTCCACCACCAGCGCTTCGCGCAGCAGGTTGCCCAACATCAACGCGGCCATCAGCGGCGCGGCGTCGGGGGCCACCAGCGCTACCAACAGCGTCACCAGAATCGGGAAAACTACCAGCGTCAGGCGCGAGACAGGCCTTGGCGCGTATTCCATGCGGATCAGACGTTCCTTGCGGGTGGTCATCAACTTCATAATCGGCGGCTGGATAATTGGAATCAGGCTCATATACGAGTACGCCGCCACCGCAATCGGTGCGATGATTTCAGGCGCCAACTTGCTGCCCACAAAAATCGCGGTTGGCCCATCGATCGCGCCGATAACGCCGATGGAGGCCGCCTGATTGAGCGGAAAGCCCAACAGGAGCGCCAGCAGCAGCGTGGCGTAAATGCCAAACTGCCCGGCCGCCCCCAGCAGCACCAGGCTGGGCTGCGAGAGCAGCGGACTGAAGTCAATCATCGCGCCTACGCCTACAAAAATAAGCAGCGGGAACAGTTCGGTCTTGATGCCGGCGTCGTAAATCACCTTCATAAAGCCGACTTCGTTGGACATGCCCAGGTTGGCAAGCAAACAGCCAAAGCCAATCGGAAGGAGCAGTACCGGCTCGTATTCTTTGGCGATTGCCAGGTAGATAAGCACCAGCCCCACGGCAATCATCACCGCGTTCTGCCAGCTAAAGTTCGCGAAACCTTTTCCTAATTCGGTCAACAGGCTTGTCAGGTCCATAAAAGTGTCCTTTTAGGCTTCAAAGCGGAAGAGCGGCTGGTTGTGCCGCACCTGGTCGCCAGCGGAAACAAGCACTTCCGCGATAACGCCATCCCTGCCGGCGCGGATGATATTCTTCATTTTCATCGCTTCCAAAACCAACAAAGGCTCGCCGGCTTTCACGCGCGTGCCGGCTTTCACGTTGATTTCAATGATTACGCCGGGCAGCGGGGCGTTTACGTCCCGTCCGCCGGGTGCGGCCTGCGGCGCGGCCGCGGCGGGCATAGGCTTGCTGAGAACAGCCTGCGCGGCAGGCGCGCTTAGCTCCGGGGCGGCTTCTTCCGGCCAGATTTCAAAGACCTCGCCGTCCACTTCGGCTTTTACCGGGCGCGCGTGCAGGTCGTCAATTTTTACTGCGTATTTTTTACCCGCGATGCTGACGTTAATAATCATTTTTTCTGTCCTTTGCCTGGAGTATGAAAGTTCTGCCGCACCCGTCCGCTTAACAGCCACGCGCTTTGCCCGGCGTTGGTTTTGGCGCTCGTTGTGTGTTTTTCTGCCACCAGAGCGTACGCCACCGCGGCAGCGGCTGCCTGCGCGGCATAAGTCTGTTCGCTATCGCTTTGCTCCGCCGGGGCTTCTTCTTCACCGCTTGTGGCTGCCTTTTCCGGGTGGTTCGTAAAGCGCACCAGCAGCGCCATGAAACCCCACAGCGCGATGATCATCAAAAAGACCAGCCCCATTCCCAGGCCGGTGATGGATAAACCTTGCAGCAATGTTTCTCCCATAGCGCACCTGCCTACAGCGGCATATTGCCGTGCTTGCGCGCTGCGGAACTTTCCACTTTGTTCGCCAGCAGTTCCAACGCTTCGATCAGTTTCTGGCGGGTCTGCGCGGGCTCGATGACTTCATCGATGTACCCGGCGCGGGCAGCCGCGTACGGATTCAGGTATTTCTGGCGGTATTCCTCCTCCAACCTCGCGCGCTCGGCCGCCGGGTCTTGCGCCTCAGCAATTTGCTTGCGGTGCAGGATGTTCGCCGCGCCTTCCGCGCCCATCACGGCAATTTCCGCGCTGGGCCAGGCGTAGGTGATATCCGTGCCAAGGTATTTGCTGCTCATGACCACATACGCGCCTCCGTAAGCTTTGCGCGTGACGACGCTGACCTTGGGGACGCTGGCTTCGGAGTAGGCGAACAGCACTTTGGCGCCGTGGCGGATGACGCCGCGGTGCTCCTGGTCCACCCCCGGCAGAAAACCGGGCGAGTCCACGAAGGTTACGATAGGCAGATTGAAGGCATCGCAGAAGCGCACCATCCGGCTGATTTTGTCGGCCGAGTCAATATCCATCACGCCCGCCATGCTGGCAGGTTCCTGGGAAATAATGCCCACCGGTCTGCCGTCCAGGCGCGCCAGGCCAACGACAGCGTTGGGAGCGAAGCCGGCTTGAATTTCGAGGAAAGAGCCGCTGTCCACGATTTGTTGAATAGCAGTATGCAGACTGTAGGGTTCGTTCGGGTTGAACGGCACGAGCGTGTTCAAAGCTTCCGCGCGCCGTAAGGGGCTGTCCCCGCTGGTCAGTACCGGCGCGGAATCGACGTTGTTGGCGGGCAGGTAAGCCAAAACCTGCCGGCAGAGCAGAAGCGCGTCGCGCTCGCTGGGGCTCACCAGGTGCGCCGTGCCGCTAATGCCCAGGTGCACGTCCGCGCCGCCCAGGGATTCAAAGTCCACGTCTTCTCCGGTCACGGTCTTAATCACTTGTGGACCCGTGAGGAACATGTATGACTGCTTCTGAACCATGATAATCAGGTCGGTCAGCGCGGGGGAATACGCCGCGCCGCCAGCGCAAGGGCCCATAATCAGGCTGATCTGCGGAATAACCCCGGAGTATTGCGCGTTGCGCCGGAAAATTTCCGCGTAGCCGCCCAGGCTTTTCACGCCTTCCTGGATGCGCGCGCCGCCAGAATCGATCATCCCGACGATTGGCGCGCCGTTTTTGGCTGCCAGATCCATCACGCGGCAGATTTTGCGGCTGTGCATCTCGCCCAAGGCGCCGCCCTGCACGGTGAAATCCTGGGCGTAAACGTACACCGGACGCCCGTCCACCTTGCCGTAGCCAGTCACCACGCCGTCTCCCAGCGTGGATTCGGCTTGCGGGTCGTTTTGCTGCACCACCAAAGCTTCCAACTCCCTGAAACTGCCTTCGTCAAGCAGCAGCAGAATGCGTTCGCGCGCGGTGAGGCTGCCCTTGGCGTGTTGCTTGTCAATACGGGCTTGACCGCCGCCCAATTGAGCTTCAGAAAGTATCTTGTGGAGTTGTTCCAAGCGGGGATCTACATCAGACATATTGCTCCTTCATAAGAACAAAGTTAGCATGGCTGCCGGTTAGGGTGAGGTTTTGTCCGCAGCCGAGTTGGGTAATTGTAACATCAAC
>DAONFX010000024.1:6959-21519 GCA_035403825.1 Anaerolineaceae bacterium | reverse complement strand
GGGGGAAATTGGGGCGCGCCAATCGGGCTTCGGGAATCTGGCGAGCGCAGCGCGACTGCTGAGGGTCCTTTCCAGCAGCACAACCCGCGCGCGGGCATACATATCGTAAGCAGATGTCCGCGCAGAGCATCCCAAAAACATGGGGGGTTCTCTTGGGAACAAAATATCCAGGATGCTTCGCCTTCCGCCTGCGTCCCAGCGTTGCTTTTCGTGGACGGTGCTGCGCGCATTAACCCGGCAACACCAATCGAAAACAGACCCTCACCCGCCCTTCAGGCACCTTTATCGGCGGCTTGAGATCCGTCAGCCAATTCTCCTCAAGAAACCCGCGCCCTCAAAAGCTCAGGGAATCACCGCGTAATACAGCTCGCTCCCAAATGCCAGGTACACATTGCGGTTGGAACCCACATGAAACGCCGTGACCGGTCGGCCGGGTAAACTGCCGCCGCCTGCCCCCGCCCGCAGCACGCGGTTCAGGTTCAATCTCAAACTGAACTGGTACAGCTCAGCCTGTTCTGCCGCCAGATAATACAGCGAAGGGTCCGGGGGCGGCGAGTAACTCAGCTGACTGAAATGCAGTGCGTCAAAGTCCAGCGTCCCGGCTTCCGCGCCGCCGCGCGCATCCTGATACGGGTACGGGTCTTCGCACTCCACCGTGCCGGTGACGTTCGAAGCCAGGCAATGCGAACTGCGCCCGTCCGAGTACAGCAGGAAAAGTTCATCCCCGCTGACCGCTGCCGCAACAGCCTCCGACAGGTCCACTGGTTTCTCCTCGAAGTAAGAATCCGGCGCGTCGGTGTAATTCATGCTCGCGCCGCGATAAATCCAGAGCGCGTTCTTGACCGGGTCCAGGATGAACAAGCGGCCGGCATCATATAGCACGGCCCCAATCCTGCCAAAACCCCCGTCCGGGGGGATCAGGGTGAAGGCCTTGGGTTCCTTATCCACCCCGCAAAACAGGCCGTTACCGTTCGCGTCCATGGACAATATCGGCGCGCGGGCGGCGTTATTGATTGGCACGGAAAGCACATCGATTAAGTTGCCCACGCGGATGCCTTCATACAGCCCCGGCTGGCAATGGAACTCCATGTCCGGCGTGAAACCGCCGCTGGAAGGGTTGAGATGCAGCACGACGCCGCTGGCCTTATCCAGCAGGTAAAGGTCAGTCCCGACCGACACAATCCGGCTGATATCCAGCCCGGTGAGCAGACTTGAGGCGTACGCGGGCTTGTAAACCAGGCGCAGCGCGCCGTCCAGCGCGTCCAGGGCGTCCTGCGCGCGCACGCGCAGTGCCCGCGCTTCGCTGCTCTGGCGGTAAGTTTCCGCCTGGTCCAGCCAGGAAAGCACTTCGTTCCAGGCCTGCCTTTGCGCGGCAGCGCCTTGCATGGCCGGGGCGTTATCCGCCGCGGCTTGGGCTTGCGCCATCAGGTAATCATATTGGTTGCCCCTGCCCTGGCTGAAATAAACCGCGGAAAGCAGCCCCACCAACACGAGCGGCACCAGAATCGCGAGCAGCAGCTTTGTCCCGCGTGAGAGTTCGGCGCTTTCGGTCGGGGCTCCCTCGGACTGTTTCTTTTCGCCGGTCAAAAACGCAGCCAGCCCCTCGCCTAATTTGTCCATCGAGCCGGCTCCGTCCGCGAGCTTGCGGTACGCGTTTTGGCTGCGCTGTTTGCGCGCGGCTTTTTCCGCGGTACGGTCGCGCGGAGTTTTCTCCGGGGTTTGCTCGCTGTAAAGGCGTGCCGCCCGACGCGTGGATACGGCTGGGGCTTCCGCTGTGGGCTGCGCGCTAATCCGTTCTGGTGGGTAGGAATCGCTGGCTTCGCTCTCGAGCGCTTTCTCTTCAAGCATGGGCTCCAGTTCGGCCGGCGCTTCGCTCTTCTCGGGCGCCGGGGCCGGAGCTTCCACAAGCGGCTGCGCGTTTTCTGCTTCCGCTGGCGCTGGGACTTCCTCCGAAGGCAGCCGCTCCACCCGGGAGCTTTCCTCTGCCTCCACCCCCTCATCCGCCGGAGCAACCTCTGGTTCGCTTGCGGCCGCGGATGGTTCTAGCGGGGCGGGCTCCTCCCGCGGAGCTTCCGCGCTTTCCACGCCCTGAGCCGCGTCCACCCAGCGCGCCGAGCCTTCCCCCGCCCGCACCCGCGCCAGACCAACTTCGGCTGTCAGAGGGCTGCTGGCGGCTAATTCGACCAGGAGCGCGCTCAGTTCAGGCTGCTCAGCGCTGCTGCCGCTCAGGAAGCCCACCGGGAACTGCGTGGAAAACAGAATGATATCGCCCTCTTCGACCGCCTGTTGAAAAAAGCGGATGCGCGGAACCTGCGTGAGCCCCAGCCCGCGCGGGTCCAGGTCGGCATCATAGAATAAAGCCCGGCTGCCCGTTTTGAGCAGGAGCGCCTGACTGAGTCCGGCTTGCGCGATGAAGAGCGTATCATGATGGATGACGCCCAGGGAAAGCTGGGCGGAAATGGGAATGCTTTCCGGCGGCAGACTGAGATTCCGCTCTGCCAGAGCTCCATTCAGCGCAAAGACCACCGCGCGCATGGCGGACGTGACCGAACCGGAGCTTTTGTAAAAAATCGCGCTGGCATTCTCCAGCCAATTTTTAAGCAGGTCGGGATGAACTTCCTCCCCACTTTGCTGGGATAAAAGCATAAGCAGGCTGTCTTCTTCGCGCCCGCGCGCCGCGTGCCGGGGAATGTTCGCGCCAAAAAAGCCCGGCAGCGCCTGGTTATTCGTACTGATAAGCTCAAGATTATGTTTCATGAACCGTCCCAGTGTCTAAAATACTCCAAACCAAGTACATTATACATTACACGCTGGCCCATAAAGGTATAATCAGGTTATGGAATTTTCGTGTGTGCGCACCACCGCCGAATGGGATGCGCTTGCTCCGGAATGGGATTTGCTCTTCTCGCGAAGTCATGTGCAGGTCCCTTTTTTACGTTTCGGGTATCTGCGCGCCTGGTGGCAAAGCCTGGGCGGCGCGGAATGGCCACCGGAAAAAAGCGCCTTGCGCATCATCACCGCCCGCGAGCGCGGCGAACTGGTCGGCATTGCCCCGCTCTTTCTGAGCTCCAAGCCCGAATGGCCGCCCGCCCTGCGCCTGATTGGCTCCGTTGAAGTCTCGGACTATCTGGACCTGCTCAGCCCGCCGAAACGCCTGGCGGACTTCCTCACCGGCCTGCTCGCCTTCCTGCAGGGAGACCCGGAACTGCGCGGGTACCCGCTTGAACTGCTCAATCTGCGCGAAGATTCCACTACGCTGCAGATGTTGCCGGCCGCCGCGGAAAGCAGCGGCTATACCTATACCGAAGAGCGCTTGCAGCCCTCCCCCTATATCAGCCTGGCGGAGAGCTGGGAGGCTTACCTGGCGGGTGTGAACAAGAAGCAGCGCCACGAAATCCGCCGGAAAGTCCGCAACGCAGAAAACCGCCACCAAACCGACTGGTACAGCGTGCAAGATGCCTCCCGCCTGGAAGAAGAGGTGGACGACTTTTTGGCAATGATGCGGCAGGACCCGCGCAAAGCAGCCTTTCTCAACCCTGCCATGCGCGAGCATCTGCAAGCCACCGCCCGCTTCGCCTTTGGGCAGGGGCAGCTGCACCTGGCATTTCTGACCTTCGAGGGGCACAAAGCGGCTGCCTATTTCAGCTTTATCGAAGGCGGCAAGCTGTGGGTCTATAATTCCGCCTGGGAGCCGGCCTACGCGCCCTGCTCGCCGGGTTGGGTGCTGCTGGCCAGGGTTATCGAGTGGGCGATTGCGCATGGGCTGCGTGAGGTGGACATGATGCGCGGCGATGAAGATTACAAGTACAAATTCGGGGCGGTCAACCGCTACGTCACCAAGGTGTGCTGCCTGCCGCCTCTGCCCGCATAAGTTCTTACAGAAATCTTACGGACTGCTTAGCACTCAGCGCTTGAATTTTAGCCGCGCTGTGGTATGATTAGGAATGTTAATTTAGCACTCTCAGCCTGAGAGTGCTAATAGAATCAGACTATGATGAAAACAGAACTTACGGAACGCCAGAAACTGCTGCTCTCGCTGATTGTGCACGAACACACGCGCACCGCCCAGCCTGTCGGCTCAAAAACGCTGGTCGAGCAGTTCACGCTGCCCATCAGTTCCGCCACGATTCGCAACGAGATGACCGTGTTGACCGAAATGGGCTACCTGCGCCAGCCGCACACCTCCGCCGGGCGCGTCCCGACGGAAGAAGGATACCGCTTTTTCGTCAGCAACCTGGCGCAGCAGACCACTTTGCCGGCCCCTATGCGCAACACCATCGCGCACCAGTTTTACCAGGCCCGCCAGGACCTGGACGGCTGGCTGCGCCTGGCAGCTTCGGTGCTTGCCGCGCAGTCTCAGGCGGCTTCAATTGTCACCGCGCCGCATACCGAAAAGGTGGCTTTCAAGCATCTGGAACTGATTTCCACGCGCGCTGCCCAGGTGCTGATGGTGCTGGTATTAGTTGGCGGGGAAATCCGGCAGCAAATCCTCTCCCTGAACGACGCCGCCACGCAAGAGGATCTTTCCACGCTGGCAAGCCGAATCAACGACCTGTACGCTAACAGCTCCGTGGAGCAAATCACGGGCATGGACCCGCTGGCCGACCCGACCGGCGCGCAGGTGTTGGAAGCCGTACGGCAGCAAATGCAGCTCTCGCAGAAGCTGGTAACCGGCGAGATTTACCTGGACGGCGTGACCAACGTGTTGGCCGAGCCCGAATTCGCCGATACCGAGCAGGCCCGCTCCGCCCTCTCCCTGCTGGAAGAACGCAGCAAGCTGGATGACCTGCTTTCCCGCACCATCCTGGGCAACGAGATTGGCGGCGTGCAGGTGCTCATCGGCGGGGAAGGCACCTGGCAGGAACTGCGCCAGTGTTCGGTAGTCCTGACCCGCTACGGCATCCCGGACCAGCTTACCGGCACAGTGGGCGTCCTGGGTCCCATGCGCATGCCCTACGGGCGCACCATCTCCACCGTGCGCTTCGTGGCCGGTTTGCTCTCAGACCTGGTAGCCGAAAACCTGATTGGATAGATCATACCGCGCGCCTGACGCGCGAATACGAACGAGGAAAGAGATGACAGATTCTAAAAAAACGAAAAAAGATCCTGAAGAACCTTTGGATAACATCGCCGAACAGGATCATGAACAAGGCCCGGCAGACGGCAGCGAACTGCAAGCCCTGC
The DNA here is from genome assembly GCA_035403825.1 of Anaerolineaceae bacterium. Classification (GTDB taxonomy): domain Bacteria; phylum Chloroflexota; class Anaerolineae; order Anaerolineales; family Anaerolineaceae; genus Mesolinea. The sequence goes on along the minus strand of DAONFX010000024.1, from coordinate 16,335 downwards.
AAAGCGCCTGTGAGAGCCTGAAAGCTCAATCCGCTGAATATCTGGACAGTCTACAGCGCGAACGGGCGAGTTTCGCCAACTACCGCAAGCGCGTGGAACAGGATAACCACCTGGTCTACGACAATGCCCTGGCGGATCTCATCAAGGCTTTCCTGCCGGTGGTGGACGACCTGGAACGGGCGCTCAAGAACAGCCCCTCCGACCCGGAAGCCGACCCCTGGATTAGCGGCATCGCGCTCATCCTGCAAAAGCTGATGAAGACGCTGGAGGCCAAAGGCGTGAGCGCGCTCGATGTAAAGCCCGGAGACGAATTCGATCCGGCTTTTCATGAGGCCGTCACCCATGAGGAAAACCCGGACTATTCCGATAGTCAGGTCATCGAGGTCGTTCAGACCGGCTACAAACTTAAAGATCGTGTAATCAGACCCGCCCTGGTACGGGTAGCAAAATAGGAGCATTCATGTCAAAGATTATTGGTATCGATTTAGGCACTACCAATTCCGTCGCGGCGGTGATGATCGGCGGCGAGCCCGTCGTCATCCCTTCCGCGGAAGGCGAACGGCTGGTCCCTTCCGTCGTAGCGGTGAACAAAAACGGCGAGCGGCTGGTGGGGCGCGTGGCGCGCAACCAGGCCATTATTAACCCGGAGAATACCATTTTCTCCATCAAGCGCTTTATGGGGCGCAGATATGACGACCCGGAAGTGCAGCGCGCCAAATCGCGTGTGCCTTACAAGATTACCAAGGCTCCCAACGGAGACTTGCGCGTGACGTTGGGCGATAAAGAGTACACCCCACCTGAGGTTTCCGCGATGATTCTGGCGAAAATCAAACACGATGCCGAAGCCTACCTGGGCGAGCCAGTTACGCAGGCGGTAATCACCGTACCCGCGTACTTCAACGACGCCCAGCGCAACGCCACCAAAGACGCCGGAAAAATCGCGGGGCTGGAAGTGCTGCGCATCATTAACGAACCCACCGCGTCCGCTCTGGCTTACGGGCTGGATAAACGCAAGAACGAAACCATCGCCGTGTACGACCTGGGCGGCGGCACCTTCGACATCTCCGTGCTGGAGGTCGGCGACGGGCTCTTCCAGGTGAAATCCACCAGCGGGGATACCTTCCTGGGCGGTGATGACTTTGACCAGCGTTTGATGGACTATCTCGCGGATGAATTCAAGCGCGAGAACGGCATCGATCTGCGCCAGGACCGCCAGGCTCTGCAGCGCCTTAAGGAAGCCGCTGAAAAAGCCAAAATCGAACTTTCCACCACCATGCAGGCGGAAATCAACCTGCCCTATATCACCGCCGACGCCTCCGGGCCCAAGCACCTGGTTACCACGCTCACCCGCGCCAAGCTGGAGCAGCTGACCGAAGACCTGGTGGATCGCTCCATGAAGCCCGTGGCGCAGGCGCTCTCCGACGCGAATTTCCGGAATGGGGATATCAACGAAGTTGTGCTGGTGGGCGGCATGACTCGCATGCCCGCCGTGCAGGAAGCGGTGCGCAAGCAGTTCGGCAAGGACCCGCACAAAGGCGTCAACCCGGATGAGGTTGTAGCCGTGGGCGCGGCCATCCAGGCCGGCGTGTTGGGCGGCGAGGTCAAGGACGTCCTCCTGCTCGACGTGACCCCTCTCACCCTGTCCATCGAGACGCTGGGCGGCATTGCCACCCCGCTGATTAAGCGCAACACCACCATCCCGACCCGCGAATCACAGGTTTTCTCCACCGCGTCCGACAGCCAGACCCAGGTGGAAATTCACGTACTGCAAGGCGAACGCCCCATGGCGGCGGACAACAAGTCGCTCGGCAAGTTCTCGCTGGACGGCATTCCGCCCGCTCCGCGCGGCGTGCCGCAGATTGAGGTCATTTTTGACATCAACGCCAACGGCATTCTGGAAGTGACCGCCAAAGACCGCGCTACCGGGCGCAGCCAAAACATTACCATCACCGCCTCCTCCGGCTTGAGCGAAGCGGAAGTGGAAAAAATGCGCCGCGAAGCCGAAGCCCACGCTGACGAAGACCAAAAACGGCGCGACCTGATTGAAGCGCGCAATACCGCTGATAACGCGGTCTACAGCTCCGAGAAGACGCTGCGGGACCTGGGCGAAAAAGTGCCCGCCGATATCAAGGCAAAAGTGGAAGCCGCTGTGGAGAAGGTCAAATCCGTGCGCGAGCACGACGACCCCGCGGAAATCAACCGCGAAGTGGAAACCCTGATGCAGACCCTGCAGCAGGTCGGTCAAGCCGCTTATTCCCAACAGCCCCCGCAGGAGGAAAACCCGCAGGGCGGCACGGGAGAGACCCCGCCCGTTGACGGCGACGTGGTCGACGGCGACTTTAAACAGGCTTAAGCCTCGAGAAATTGCAGCCAACACCCGCGGGACGTGCAAAAGCCTTCGGGGTGTTGGTTGTTGATAGCATGGTGTTCTGAACATGATGGCGACAAAACGAGATTATTACGAGGTGCTTGGCGTCCCGAAATCTGCCAGCCAGGACGATATTAAGAACGCGTTCCGTTCCCTGGCAAGGCAGTACCATCCGGACGTCAACAAGGCGCACGACGCCGAAGAGAAATTCAAGGAAATCAACGAAGCCTACGGCGTCTTGAGCGACGTGGAAAAACGCGCCGCTTACGATCGCTACGGTCCGGAAGGCGTGAACTACCAGGGCATGCCGGATTTCAGCAGCATGGACCTTTCGGATATCCTGGAAGGGCTGTTTGGCTTCGGCGGATTTTCAGGCATGGGCAGCTCCGGCCGCCGTTCGCGCAATACCCCACGGCGCGGCGCCGACCTGAGCTCGCGCGTGCGCCTGAGCTTTGAAGAGGCCGTGTTCGGCGTGGAAAAAGAAATCGAAATCACGCGCGATGAAAAATGCGCCGTTTGCGGCGGCTCCGGTGTGGAACCCGGCAAGAAGCCCGTCACCTGCAGCACCTGCAAAGGCCAGGGTGAAGTCCGCCAGGTGCACCAAACCTTTTTGGGCTCCATGGTGCAGGTCGGTCCCTGCCCGGTATGCGGCGGACGCGGTGAAATCATCGAAGACCCCTGCCATTCCTGCCGCGGCAGTGGGCTGGAGCGTCGCACCGTCAAACGGAAAATCAACATCCCCGCCGGCGTGGACAACGGCAACCAGGTGCGCGTCATCGGCGAAGGTCAGCCCGGCAGTAACGGCGGACCCAGCGGCAATTTTTATCTCGAGCTGGAAGTCCAGCCGCACCGCTACTTCCGGCGCAAAGGCAACGATTTGCTGCTGGACCTGGATATCAACATGGCGCAAGCCGCCTTGGGCGATGAAATCAGCGTCCCGACCCTGGAAGGCAGCGAGAAACTGCGCATCCCGCCGGGCACCCAACCGGGCAAAGTGTTTAAATTGAAGGACAAAGGCATCCCAATCCTTAACCGCCAGGGCAGCCGCGGCGACCAGTTGGTAACCGTCAATGTGCAAATCCCGACCCAGTTGAGCGCCGAACAGAAGAAGCTGCTGGAAACTCTCGGGAAGACCATGGGAACCGAAATCAAAATCCAGGAACGCAGTTTTTTGGACAAATTGAAGGACGTGCTTGGTGGATAATAAACCGAAAGCCTGGGTGGAAGCTTCGGTGAAATGCAGCGGAGAGCTGGCCGAAGCCGTCGCGGAGGTCTTCGCGCGCTACTGCCCGGAGGGCGTGGTCCTGGACAGTATCACCACCTACGACGCGGAAAGGCACGAGCACATCCCCACCGGCATGATGCGCGTGGCCGCCTACCTGCCGCAGGATGACGAACTGGAAACTAAAAAGCACAGCCTGGAAGAAGCGCTCTGGTACATGGGCCGCATTATGCCCCTGTCAGCGCCGGAATTTGTCAGCATCGAAGACCAGGATTGGATGACGCTCTGGAAGCAAAACTACCAGCCTCTGCAGGTCGGCCAAAGCTGGCTCATCCTGCCTGCCTGGCTGGAGCTGCCCGCCGGGGAAACGCGCCGTGTGGTGCGCATCGACCCCGCCATGGCCTTCGGCACCGGCACGCACCCCTCCACGCAGTTGTGCCTGCTCGCCATCGAGGACAGCATCCGCGCGGGCGAGCCGGTGATTGACCTGGGCTGCGGCTCCGGCATCCTCAGCATTGCCGCGCTCAAAGCGGGCGCGTCGTGGGCTCTGGCGGTGGATATCGACGAGCAGGCGGTCAGCGCCGCGCAGGCCAACGCCCGCATCAACGCGGTCGAGAGCAAAGTGGAAGCAGACCAGGGGTCGCTGGCCGATATTCTGGCCGGCAAGTACTCGCTCAGGCAGGCGCCGCTGGTGCTGGCCAACATTCTCGCGCCGGTGCTGATCCGCTTGTTCAGCGAGGGGCTTGCCGGGTTGGTATCGCCGGGGGGCAAGCTGGTGCTGGCTGGCATTCTGGAGAACCAGGCCGAAGACGTGCTCTCGGCAGCCCGCGCGCATGGGCTCGCGCTCATCGCGAAATACCAGCAGGAAGATTGGGTCGCTTTGGTCCTCGGCTGAAACCGCCTGATTTTGCGTGTTTCTTCCTCTGTTCCCGCTAATCTGGCGGGAACAGGTTGCTTAAAGCCCCCAATGTCTTTATACTTCAGTTAAGCAGAAAGGAGGCGCGCATGGCAATAATCACGATGTCACGTGAGCTCGGCACTGGCGGCGGCCTGATTAGCCAGATGGTCATAAATTCCTTGAACTATCATCTGGTGAACAAAGAAATAATCGGAAAAGTCCTGGCGCAATTCGGGATGCTTTCATTTAATAAGGTCTACGATTCCACTCATAATGTCTGGTCGCTGTTCGACAGCGACTACCGGGACCTGGTGAAGCAGCTGAACAAGACAATTCTGGCCTTCGCAAAAGTCGACAACACGGTTATCATCGGGCGCGGCGGTTTTGTGGTGCTTAAGGATTACCAGAACGTGCTCAACGTGCTTCTGCGTGCCCCGCTGGAGCACCGCATCCGCAACGCGATGCAAACCGAACAAATTTCAGATATCCTCGAGGCGGAAAAGATTGTGCGGCACAGCGATGAAGTGCGCGAAAGCTTTTTACAGACTTTTTATAACGTCAGTTCAAACTCCGCGCAGTATTTCTCGCTGGTGATTGACACCAGCCGCGTACCGCTGCACCTGGCTGCCCGCTGGATTATGGAAACCGCGCGGGAAATTGACAGGCAAAAAATTCCCCCGGAGCGCAGCTCGCTCAACGCGGAAGTGGACCCGGTGCTGGTAAAAGCCGTGCGGGAAGAGCTGGAAAAAAGCGGTTGATGCCCGTCCGTTCAGTACAGAATAATGAAGCGCAGGAGCGCGCCGAAGAGCATTCCCAGCAGCATGCTCAACATAGTTCCCAGAATGAAATATTCTGTTACTTCGCGGTTCTCTAATTGCTTGAAGCGCGCGAGCGTCTTGAGCGTGCCCAGCAGACCCAGCCCGGTATAAATCCCCGATACCATAAAGACGCCCACCAGCAGCCGTTCCAGGTAGCCGATATACAGGCCCGTGCTGGCTTCAGTCGGCTGAGCGTCCCTGATTTCTGTTTGCGTCGGGGAATTTCCAGGCTCCGGCGCGGCGCTGTTTTCCAATTCGGCTTTCTTCAGGCTCTCAAATGAACGCAGCCGAAGCGAACCAAGGATATTCTTGACCAGGTGCCCGCTCACCCACACCAGCCCGATGACGCATATCGCCCACAGGGCCAGCTTGTTCGACAGGCTGAGGGGCAGGCTGTGCTGACCAAAAGATACCGCCAACCCCACCAGCGGTATCGGCCCGGCCGCCAGCCCGAATGCCAGCAGGATGAGATAAATCGCCAAAAAGTGCAGCGCCTGGTCCAGGATAAAGACCCAGGTGCCCTGGAACTTCCACAGGAATTTGAAGCGGTCAATCAGGTAATGCGCGGCGAAAATACACAACACAGCCAGCCCCGCCTGCCAGCCCCACAAGCCCCACAGCACCAGCAGCGCCGTGCTGACCGCCAGGTGCACCACGCTGTGCCAGAAGATGCCGCTGTTCCAGAACTTAGGGGGGCGGTTTTTGTTCTGCTTGAGGGCAATCAGGGAAGCCGGCTGCAGAATGAAATCCGCCAGCAAATGCGCCAGAATGAGGATGGCCAGGGGTTTTATCATCTTCGCTCCACGAACAAACGAACACTAATCCGGCAAGGCAGGCAGTCGCTCACCCGCCGCAGCAAAAGCGCCGGATGAGGAACAGAAACGCCTCTTCCGCGTCCCGCACTAACTGGTAGTCGCCGCGCCGCAGCAGTTTGCTGAAGTTGGCGATGGCGTTTTCCGCTTCGATGACTTCCTGCTCTTTGCCCTCCAGCGCGCGGTATAAGCGCAGGTTATCCCAATCCGGATGCGCTTCCTTCAGCATGGCAGCCTGCTGCTGCAGCGCAGTGCGCCGGCTGACACGGCTCATGATGTAGAACAGGAAATGCTGCAGCGGCTGGTTTTCGGCGGGGTCTTCACTTACGGCGATGGCGTAGCGGAACCTGGCGCGCTTTTGGCGGGCAAGCAGTTCGGTATCCGGCTTGCCCTTCAGCTGCTCCAGCGCTTCCGCCGCCAGCCAGATGGCTTCCCCGTTCACCAGCTCCGCGTCCGCGCTGCTCGTCAGGTCCACGCTGCCCGCGCCCATGCCGACGTAAAAGGGCAGCCCGCGCGCAGTGGACAGGGAATAAAGCGCCTTATAGGCCTGAAAGCCCGTCTCCAGGTTTATCAAAACGCCGAACAGCTCGTCCCCCGCCCGCACGGTAAAGGGCGTCAGCAAGCCGCTGGCAAAGCGCGCGTTCAGTTCGCGCGCAACGTCCGGCAGCAGCTGCGCCTGGCGGCTTCCGCGGGAGCCGATGATATCCGCTTTGATGCAGAAGGCGTGCGGATTTGTTTGGGAGGGATTCATCGCTGTCAAAGGGTCCTGGTTCCATCACCATACTACCCGATATTTGGGTATTTGTCAATAATACCTGATATTCCGCCAGTCTTGATGCCCGCGGTAATATCCTCTGAGGGCATCCACTGCCTGTTATTCCGGTATTATCCTGAAATGCCGGATTATCGGGCAGTCTGGTTGCTGACGGCGCAACGCCGGAACTCAGGCGCCGCAGTCGGACGCGCTAAAGCCCGGCCTGCGGATTCTCCTCACCCGCTTCCTGGTGCCCGATGCCAAGCGCTTTCCACTTGTGGGCATCTTTGCGCAGGCGGTGCAGCTCGCCTCCGCGCATGTGCAGCGCGTCAAAACCTTCCGGTTTGATATTCATCTGGCTGCCCTGAAGCAAGCCCAACACGCCTTCCTGCAGGTCTTCTTCCCGCGGCTTGTACGGGTCTGTCAGGCTCTTATCGGGCGGCTGGTAATCCAGCGGTTCGGAGTAGGCGCTGATGTAGCCTTCGAAGTTGCGCAGCACCACCTTATCCGGCGAGCTGGAAAGCACATAATTCGGCATCACCGGGATTTTCCCTCCGCCGCCCGGTGCGTCCACCACGTAGGTGGGCACGCAAAAGCCGGAGGTATGCCCGCGCAGCGCCTCGATAATCTCCAGCCCCTTAGAGACCGGTGTGCGGAAGTGCCCGGCGCCCGCCACCAGGTCGCATTGGTAGATGTAATACGGGCGCACGCGGATGCGCGCCAGGTCCTGCACCAGCCGGCGCATCAGGTACGGGTCGTCGTTTACGCCCGCCAACAGCACGGACTGGTTCCCGAGCGGGATGCCGGCCCGGCTGAGCCGGTCGCAGGCTTCCGCCAATTCGGCCGTAATCTCGTTGGGGTGGTTGACGTGGATATTCAGCCAGAGGGGATGATACTTTTCCAGCAGCGCGGTGAGCTGCGGGGTAATGCGCTGCGGCAGGAACACGGGCACGCGGGAGCCAATGCGGATGATTTCCACGTGCGGGATTTCCCGCAGGGAGCTCAGCACACGTTCCAGGTGTTCCGGCGAGAGGGTCAGCGGGTCCCCGCCGGAGATGAGGACGTCGCGGATTTGGGGCGTGCGGCGGATGTAGGCAATCTGCGCTTCAAAATCGCGCATAAAGCCCTGGCGCGGATCCCCCACCAGGCGCCCGCGGGTGCAGTAGCGGCAGTAAGTGGCGCACTGGTTGGTAATCAGCATCAAAACGCGGTCCGGGTAGCGGTGCACCAGGCCGGGCACGGGGCTGTGCATGTCCTCCGCCAGCGAGTCCTCCATCATACCGGTGAAGCTTTGCAGCTCCCGGGCGGTGGGGATGACCTGGCGGCGGATGGGGTCAAAGGGGTTTTCGGGGTCAATCAGCGAGGCGAAGTAGGGGGTGACCTCCACGCGGAACAGCCCGGGGGAAGAGAGCGCTTGTTTTTCGCTTTCAGTAAGCGGAAAGAGCGCCTCGAAGTCTTCGATGGTGTTCAGCCGGTGGGTGAGCTGCCAGTGCCAGTCGTTCCATTTCTCATCAGGGATGTCAGCGTACACCGGGGCGCGTTTGGATAGGAATGGGGAATTGCTCATGAACCCTCCTTGGGATGAATCATCGCGCTAATTGTAACGTAAAACGAAGGGGGGTGTTGTCATCCTGGGCGCTAGCGATGCATCTTTCTACCGGAGCGCGCTCGGGCAGGCGTTTCATGGGAGACCTGGCGGTCAGCCTCCGCGCGCGGTCAGCCCACATGCACCTCCGCTGCGGGGTGCTGCGCAAGTCCGGCGCGATCAGAGTTGGGCGGGGAACATTTTAATTAGTTTGAACGTCTAATTCCGGATTGTAAGCAAAATCAAATATTTACAGGAAAAGACATGAAAACACGGAAATGCTCAATTGTATTGATCGTGATGGCCAGCATTGTTTTGGCAGCCTGCGCGCCCACTAGCCCAACGGCAGTTGTACCAACCAACGCCCCAACAACAGTGCCTTCCGAAATACCAGTACAAGCTGCCGAAGTTGAAACTTCGCCCGAAGAAAGCCTGAAAAATGGAACCTATTTCATTGACAATCAACCGATTACACTGGTCAATGGAGTTTCAGAAACAGAATTAGCGCCTGGGTCGGCATCCAAACTAGTAACCCGCTTCTTTGGCAATCAAGTGGAAATTGACCTCAACGCAGATGGTTTATTAGATTCGGCTTTCCTCTTGCAACAAGAAAATGGGGGAAGTGGGATTTTCTATTACGTAGTGGCGGCCATCAAAACAGAGAATGGGTACCTGGGAACGAATGCAATATTCATCGGAGATAGAATTGCGCCACAAAGCACAAGTATTGACCCAAACAATCCATCTCAGTTCATCGTGAATTATGCAGATAGGAATGCGAATGAACCAATGTCAACGATTCCAACGATTGGAGTCTCCAGGACATTCAAATTTGAAAATGGTTCCTTGGTAGAAGTCGCCGCTCCTCCAACGCAGACTCCATAAAGCATGTAGGGCGCGCTCGATTTCTGAGCGCGCC
>DAONFX010000024.1:1906-6859 GCA_035403825.1 Anaerolineaceae bacterium | reverse complement strand
CGCTCGGTCGGGAGACCGGCGTAATCAGAGACCGGTGCGATCATATCACCTGAACAAGCAGTTTTGCCTTCCCCTTCCCTTATGCTATAATACCCTCTAGCTGCCAAATCTGGTTCAAGCCAGTTTGGCACGATTTAATAAAGGAAGCATCTATAGTATGTTTAAGAAAATTTCCAGCCTCCTCGCCGGCGACCAACACAAACGTACCATCTCCAAAATGGTCTCCGTAGTCGACGAGATCAACGCCCTCGAACCTTCCTTCGAAGCCCTCAGCGCCGCAGCCCTGCGCGCCAAGACAGACGAATTCCGCGCGCGCCTCTCCGACGGCGAAAGCCTGGACGCGCTCCTGCCGGAAGCCTTTGCCGCCGTGCGCGAAGCCAGCAAGCGCACCCTGGGCATGCGCCACTACGACGTGCAGCTCATCTGCGGCATCAACCTGCACCAGGGCAGCATCTCCGAGCTGCGCACGGGCGAGGGCAAGACCCTGGCCGCCACGCTCCCGCTCTATCTGAACGCCCTCGAAGGCAAGGGCGCGCACCTCATCACCGTCAACGACTACCTGGCCCGCCGCGACGGGCGCTGGATGGGCGCGATTTACCATCTGCTGGGCCTGCAGGTCGGCATCCTGCAAATGTCCAACTCTGCCGATGGCAGCCAGCTGGCATACCTGTACGACCCGGACGAACATTCCCTGCGCGAGGAAAGCAACCTGCTGCGCCCGGTGCGCCGCTCGCAAGCTTACCTCGCGGATATCACCTACGGCACGAACAGCGAGTTCGGCTTCGACTACCTGCGCGATAACATCACCATGAGCTGGGAGGGCCGCGTGCAGCGCGGGCACCACTATGCCATCGTCGATGAAGTGGATAACATCCTCATCGACGAAGCCCGCACCCCGCTCATCATCTCCGGCCCCTCGCACGAGGACGCAGAGTATTACATCCGCATGGCGCAGGTGGCGCGCGCGCTCAACCCCGAGGACTACGAGGTGGACGAAAAGGACCGCACGGTCACGCTGACGGAAAGCGGCGTGGCGCACGTCGAGGAGCTCCTCGGTACGCCGCTCAGCGATCCCGACCGCCCGGAGGATATCAGCCCGGAACAGGCCCGCCTGATGGGCTTTTTGGAGCAGAGCCTGCGCGCGCAGTACCTGTTCCACCGCAATAAAGAATACATCGTCCAGAACGGCGAAGTCATCATCGTGGACGAATTTACCGGCCGCATGATGCCCGGCCGACGCTGGTCGGACGGGCTGCACCAGGCGGTGGAAGCCAAGGAAGGCGTGAAGGTCCAGGCAGAAAACGTGACCCACGCCACCATCACCATCCAAAACTACTTCCGCATGTACAGCAAGCTGGGCGGCATGACCGGTACAGCCCTGACCGAGAAGGAAGAGTTCTACCGCATCTACGGCCTGGATGTACTTGCCATCCCTACCAACCTGGAATACCGCGCCAGCCGCCCCGAGACCGGTCTGAGTGAGTTGGAAGCCCGCGACGAAGAAGGCTACCGCTATTCCTACTACGCCAACAGCGCGGACCCGCAGAAAAAGCCGCTCTTCTTCAAGCGCAAGGACTACCCGGATGTGATTTACCGCACCGCGGAAGCCAAACTGCGCGCCATCGTGCTGGAAATCATCCGCTTTCACGTCCTCGGGCGCCCGCAGCTGGTTGGCACCACCTCCGTGGAGAGCTCCGAACGGCTCTCGGACCGCCTGGCGGCGGAACCGGTGCGGCGCCTGCTGCAGACCGTTTTAATTCGCGAGGCCTGGCGGCGGAAGGTCAACCCCAAGGGTGATGACTTCAGCGCGCCCAAGGAGCTGGCCGTCCTGAACGAACCCCTGACCAAACTGCGCATGCCCGAACTGCGCAAACTTTCCGCGCAGTACGGCATCGAAACGCTGGACCTGGCAGACAACTCTAACCGGGCGCTGCTGCTGGATGCGCTGCATCTTGCTGACGCGGATTGGGAGCGCCTGCAGCCCCTGTTCGACGCGGGCATCCCGCACCAGGTCTTGAATGCGCGCAAACATACCGAAGAATCCATCATCATCGCCGGCGCCGGCGCCTTTGGCGCGGTGACGATTGCGACCAATATGGCCGGGCGCGGCGTGGACATCAAACTCGGCGGGGAAATCCCGGAGAGCCTGCTGGTGCAGGTGAACCTGGTCCTGGCAGCCATCGCGAAGATTGACCCCTACAGCCTGACGATGGAACAGCGCCTGGATGCGGTCCAGACCCTGAACGGCGACCTGTCGGAAGAACAGCGCGAGGCGGTCGAGCGTTTCAAAGTCTACATGGCCGATATGGAGCGCGTGCGCGCCCTGGGCGGTTTGCACGTCATCGGCTCCGAACGCCACGAAGCCCGCCGCATCGACAACCAGCTGCGCGGCCGCGCCGCCCGCCAGGGCGACCCCGGCTCCTCGCGTTTCTTCCTCTCGCTGGAAGACGAGCTGATGCGCCTGTTTGGCGGCAACCAGGTGGACACGCTGCTGACACGCTTCAAGTTTGACGAGAATATGCCCATCGAAGCCAACCTGATTGGCCGCCTGGTGGAGCAAGCCCAAACCCGCGTGGAAGGTGCCAACTTTGACGTCCGCAAACATCTTCTGGAATATGACGACGTCCTGAACGCCCAACGCACCCGGATTTATGCCCAGCGAGACCTGATATTCAACAAAGCCGACCTGCGCGAGGACGTTACCGAAATGCTGCGCACCGAGCTCGGTCCGCGCGTGAAAGCCGGCGTGGAAGATCCCGAAGGCCCCTGGAAGCTGCTGGCATATCTCGAGGACGTCCAGCCCAACCTGAACACGCCCTGGGTCAGTTTCCCGTCCTTCCCCTACAAGCTGGCGCTGCAGCAGCTGGGCAAGCCCACCGACGAAGCCGACCTGACCCGCCGCATCCTCGCGCTGGCGGAAGAGGCTGTAACAGCGGAGCACACCCACCTGCTCGGCAACATTAACGCCCTGCTGGACAAATCCGAACAGACCCTCAAGAATCAAATCGCTGAGCGCAGCGAGGCGCTGGACGCTTACCTGCAAACCTTCGACCCGGATGAACCGCACGACTTGCAGTCCGAGATTTCCACTCTGCTGCAGGTGCCCGTGCGCCTGCCCCAGGCCCAACAGAAGGCTCTGCTGGAAGACTCCGAGAGCATGAAAGCGCCGCTCTTGAACGCGCTGAAGACCGGCCTGATGCTCACGCTCACGCGCCGCCTGCTGCTCACCCTGGAACGCCGCTTTGGCGAGACCTGGGCGCTGAAAGCCACCGAGCTGGCCACTCAGCCTTGGCCGGATGTGCGCAAGCAAATCCTGGACCAGGTGAACCTGATGACCGAGCGCCGCGCCAAACGCCTGCTCGGACCGGATGGCGAAATCGCGCGGGACCTGGCAGCAAATGCCGAACACCTGACGCTGGCGCTGGATGATGAAATTGAGCGCATGCGCCTGCTGCAGCTGACCACCCAGGGGACGCGCGTCACCTTTGACGCCAAATCCCACCGCCGGCAGCTGACAGGCACCCTGCGCATGACCTACATCTTCTCACTCGCCAACCAGCTGGAAACAATCCCGCTCAAAGACCTGAGCGAACAGGTTTTGGCGCACCTGGAAGAAGCTGAAACCGTCTTCGTGACCGTGTTTGGGAATGCCGAATGGGAACACCTGCGCGCGAACAACTTCACGCTTGAATCCCTGCCGCAAAACACGCGCGACTCGCTCAGCGCTCAGCTCGGCGCGGAAAAATTAGCCGGGCTGCAAACCCTCCCGCTGGAGGAAATCCCCGAAGAGGAAAAACCGATAGTGGTGCAGGAGCTGGGGCGCGCTGCCCAGAACCGCATCTACCGCCAATTGCTGCTCGGCACCATCACCGAGACCTGGGTGGAATACCTGACGAAGATGGAAGCCCTGCGCGTGTCCATTACCATGGAATCCTACGCCCAGCGCGACCCGCTGGTGCAATACAAGTCACAAGCCAGCACGATGTACACGGAGCTCTTCTCAGAGGTTCGTCAGACCGTCATCAGCCGCATGTTCCGCTACCGCCCGAACCTGCCGGCAGACTTCAGCGGCACGTTGACTGGCGCGGGGGTTCCTGCGCCTGTGCCTGGGGGCGGCGGCCAAACGGCGCCTCAGGCCAACGCTGCCCAAAAACAAAAACGGCGCAAGCGTCATTAACCGTACGGAGGAAGGCATGAAAATTCTGGTTACCAATGATGACGGCGTGACCGCCCCCGGCTTGCTGGCCTTAGCCCAGGCCCTGCGCGGGCTGGACGCGGAAATTACCGTGCTCGCCCCGGACCACAACTGGTCGGCTTCCGGGCACGTCAAAACCATGCACCGCCCCCTCAGGCTCTCCGCGACCATCCTGGCGGATGGCTCCCAGGCCTGGAAATCCGACGGCGCGCCATCCGACTGCGTGGCGCTGGCGATGATGGGCGCGCTGGAAAGCGATTTTGACCTGGTCGTCTCCGGGATTAACCCGAACGCCAACATCGGGCTGGACGTAACCTACTCCGGCACCGTTACCGCCGCGATGGAAGCCTCGATTTGGGGCAAACCGGGTTTTGCCATCTCACTGGACGCGCCCGAATACCATGAGGGGCCGCTGGACTTTCGTTCCGCGGCGGAGACCGCCGCGCGCCTGGTCTGGCAGCTGCTGCCCGAGGCAAACGGGAAACAGCTTGCGCCGATTTTCAACATCAACATCCCTTACCGGCCGGATGGGGACTACGCTGGCGTGATGCTCACCCGCCAGGGCGTACGCATTTACCGGGACGTGCTCGAGAAACGCCTGGACCCGCGCGGCAGACCTTACTATTGGATTGCCGGCGACCCGCCTTCGGGTGTGAAGGAAGACGGCACGGACTACGGCGCGCTGCAGGAAGGCTATGTGTCCATCACCCCGCTGAAGATGGACATGACCGACTTTGCCGCGCTGGAGAAGCTGCGGA
>DAONFX010000024.1:0-1806 GCA_035403825.1 Anaerolineaceae bacterium | reverse complement strand
ATCACCCCGCTGAAGATGGACATGACCGACTTTGCCGCGCTGGAGAAGCTGCGGAATCTGCGGCTGTAGGCATCCACTCCGCCATCGCGAGCGAAGCGTGGCGATCTGCCTTTCATCTTTTTTCACTTAGCCCACACAAGAATCCTGTCATTCTGAGCGAAACAAAATCTTTATTATTACAAGCTAGATCCTTCGCAAACTCAGGATGACAAACACCTCCGATGCTCTCGGCGGGTCTCTGTACCGTACAAGGGTTTGATCGAAAGTCTCCATCGCGTTGATTGATGTTATTAGGGGGTCTCGGGGTAGCGGGATATTGGCCCAGCGTTTTACTGGAGTGGTAGGGAGATTTTCCACCACTAACAACAGTTAATTATTGAAGTTCTCTTTTACGGATGATTAGTCGACCAATTGTTCAATATGGAAATGAATCTAAACATAATAAAAAAAGGAAAGGCAACAAAGTAAGTTAGAATCTATAAAAAAGATAATCTAAACATAGATTCAGATATACTGCACTTGAAATTAATTTAGGAACTAAACAATTAATGCTAATGCTTCTGCTTTTATCTTGACATCCTCGATTTCTTGCTTTTCAGAATCATCAAGAATTAAGTTGGTAGTTGGACAGTCTGAAATGCATTTATAGACTTCTGCTGCTTTTTTCGACTTCACATGTTTCAATACATCTGCAATCAAAAACATTCGGTCACAAAGGTACTGGAAATAGTGTGGAGATGTAATGCTTGAAGCAGTCTTATGAAAAATTGATACCATTTTACCTAATTCATCATTTAAGCTTGTTTTCCTAACGACTTGAGCACCTGCATACAATGAGGAGAAGATACCTTTAAAAGTACTACTAATTATTGTATCTGCCCAATCACCGGTGAAATCACTGAGAAAATCCCCCACGCGCAGTTTATTAAAGTCGACTTTATCAAAAATGCACATTACTCGGACAAATTGAGCTGGAAACGAGTTTGGTTCTATTTGCTGAGCATTTTTGGCATGTAACATTGCTAAATTGTTTTCTGATGAAAATAGATATACCTCTGCTAAATTCTCCTCAGCATCGAGATATGGACAACCAGCATATTGTATAGCAAGTTTTAAGTAGCCTTTCATTACCTCCACGGTGTCTTTTGGCAAGTCAGAAAAAGCCATCCCAGTCTTCCACAAATCCATCGCCTTGTTATAAAGATTTATTGCACGTTCCGAGACACTAGCTTGGTCCATTTATGTAACCTTCCTTCCATCTCGGTCTCTACCACAATCTGGACAATGTTCTTTGTTTTCATCGACTAATTCGCCACAATACCTACACTTCCAATATCTACCAGACCGATAATTTGTAGAACAGTGAGGATTTTGACAATCATTAGTTCCCCAAGGATTACGCCAACCACATTTAGTACACTTCCATCCCGCCATTTTTCCTCCTCTGATTAAGAACCAATTGAATTGTACTATAACATTTCCCTATATTATCAATGATTCTTACACTGTCAAGTCGTAGGTTGGGTGGAGCGGCAGCGCAACCCGACAGAGCGTAGTCGTAGGTTCGGTGGAGCGGCAGCGCAACCCAACAGAACGTGGTCGTAGGTCGGGTGGAGCGGCAGGAAGGTCGTAGGTCGGGTGGAGCGGCAGGAAGGTCGTAGGTCGGGTGGAGCGGCAGCGCAACCCGACAGAACGTGGTCGTAGGTTGGGTGGAGCGGCAGCGCAACCCAACAGAACGTGGCCGTAGGTTCGGTGGAGCGGCAGCGCAACCCGACAGAACGTGGCCGTAGGTTGGGTGGAGCGGCA
>DAONFX010000023.1:1583-22072 GCA_035403825.1 Anaerolineaceae bacterium | reverse complement strand
GGAACCCAACGATGGCTCCACAAACCCGCTGGCCAAAGCTTGTCGGGTTGCGCTGCTGCTCCACCCGACCTACGACCACGTTCTGTCGGGTTGCGCTCCTAAAAGGCTCCACAAACCCGCTGGCCCAAGCTTGTCGGGTTGCGCTGCCGCTCCACCCGACCTACTGCTCGTTGGGTGCAGAGTAGCGGGCAGCAGCAACATTTCCTTATGGAGACCTGGAGGTCAACAAACTCATATGGTTTGGGGACCATGCAAGAACAGTTTGTAGGTTGGGTGCAGCGACGCAGGAGCGGAACCCAACGATGGCTCCACAAACCCGCTGGCCAAAGCTTGTCGGGTTGCGCTGGCGCTCCACCCGACCTACGATTCCCGCTCCACCCGACCTACGATTCTACGACCAGGTTTTGTCGGGTTGCGCTGCCGCTCCACCCGACCTACGACAAGGTTTTGTCGGGTTGCGCTGCTGCTCCACCCGACCTGAGACTGCGTCCGGAAAATATCCCGCCAGTCAAACCTTGGTGCTGCTCCGGCCAACTGACCAATGCGCATCCCGTGGTGAGGACCATCGTCATGCTGATCTGCCGCCGAAGCATCCCGGATAGGGTTCGCCATATATCATTCCACGGAGGCATAAAAGGCAGATCGCCGCGCCGTGGTCCTCGCGATGAAAACTTCCCCGTCGTGCTTCAGTGGAGCCAAACAGCAATTTACTGCTGCGTTGGAGAGGGCTGCCCTAAAAACAGTACTCGCGTTCCCTATTCGCAGCCAGGGAGGGAGAACAGCTCTTCCATTGTCAGACCAAACCGTTCGATAAAATACTGGCGCATCATTTCTATGGAGTGCAGGTAGACGTCTTCGATCGCAGGGTCATCGTAGGCTTTGATAAAGTATTCTTCCACCGTCATCTCCTGATCACTGCACCAGAGGTCGACGTGATTCTTGGTATCGCTGGAGAACTCAAAACTTCCCCCACCTCCAAAATTATCATCCACCCCAACGTTAAACTTCTTTTCATTGATGTTATAAGTTATCACAATGCGATAATCGTTACTAAGAGGCGTAAAAAATCGAACGTCGTATTCCTTCTCGCCCCATTCCGGGCGATGAATTTCGAGGTTATAATCCCGTTCCCCGCGTTGCTCATAGAAACAGACGGCATTCGGCTTGTCCGGGAAGAAGCCCAGGCTCTTGAGTGTCGGGGGTTCAAAAGGCAGGGCATACAGCGCGGCGGCGGTCATGTGGAAAGTTTTTTGGATAGTGTCATTATAAAAGCGGATCGGGGCAAACAGCGCATCTTCCCCATCCATGACATCCAATGCTGCGCGAATCATTTGCTCCGCATTTGGACGATCTTCCGGGCTGATGTTAAAGCTGCCGTCGACCGGGTTGTAGAGGTAGTTCACTTGTGGTTGGCCTTCTTTTACCATTTGGCAAACATAGACCTTGTGGATGCCATAATATCCAATAGATGCTTTATTTTCACCATTCAAGTACAAGGACATGCGAACAATATTCAGATTATCCTCCCTTGAAGGCATGCCCCAGGCTTCATGGTTGATGGTGAAGGAAGCCTCTTCACTATCAAAAATCGCTTCGTGATTATTGTGATCCATGCTGAATCCGAGATCCACCAGCGTGGAAGGGATTTTGAAATCTTTCTTTGCGAGGGCAGGGTAGATGTTCTCGATGGGTGAAAGGTCTTCTGCAGGGGCGTTGGCCAGGTAAAGGGTGTTCAGATTGGTTAGGTCGGACAGCGGGGTGAGGTCGGTGATGGTGGAATTGTCGAGCAGGAGTACCTGCAAATTAACCAAGCTGGCAAGTGCACTGTAATCCTGCGCCTGGCTTTTGGAGAGGATCAAGACCTTGAGGTTGGTCAGCTCGGCAAGCGGGGAAACATCGCTGACCGGGTTGTTAGCCAACGAAAGGTACGTGAGTTTGGTTAACCCCTGGATAACGGAAATGTCGCTGATTGCCTGATCAGACAAGTCGAGGCTTTCGAGGTTGGTGAAGGCCTCCAACCCGCCAAGAGCGTGGATAAGTGTGTCCTGCGGGAGGTGCTGCGACCATGCGTTGCTGAAATCCATGCGCGTGACCGCTTGGGCTTCTTCCGCGCTGATACTGCCATCCGGCTTGCCCATCGCCCCGCGTATCATCCCCTCCAGCACAGGGTCAGCAAACAGGATAACCGGCTCCGCTGCGGTTTCCTCACCCGGTTCAGGCGTAACCAACGGAGCGGACCTGGTCTGCTCCGCTATTGCGGTTTGCTGCGCGGCAGGCGCGGAACAGCCGCTCAGATTGAGCGCCAGAATCAGAATCAGCGATACGAACAGTGTTTTTTTCATCGGGGAGAGCTCCTTTATGTCAGTTGAGGTGAGGCCGTTTTTTTCATGCGCATGCGGAAAGCAGCAGCGATTCGATTCTACCTGTTCTGTTCAAAAATCAGCGATTCCACGGCATTTCTCGTGAACAATTCCTCCCGCTGTCTACCAATCAAAGAAAACCGATAGGTTTCAGGACTTTCCCTGCCAAAAAATCCCCTGCGCCTGGTGAGAATTGTGATTCCTGACGCTGTACGACGTACAGGCGCGTTGAAAGAAATCCGCCCTGCGTTTTCCCTTCATCCTCCTGCGTGCGCGGGTAAAGGGCATTGCAGCCGTGCGGGTGGAAGTTGCGGAACCGGACCTTGGATTGACTGCCGGCGCGTTTGAGGAGGGGGAGGCTCTGCAAAGCCGGGGTCAGCGCTGCGCTCCGAGCCCGGAATGTCGCGGCAGCTTGTATTTGCTATTGCATAAAAAACTAAAGCGTGATATAAGAAAAATAACAATTTAACAGCCCTAAGCGGCGCACTTATCCAGAGAGGTGGAGGGAACGGCCCGATGATACCTCGGCAACCACCAGGTGAAAACCTGGACGGTGCCAACTCCGGCAGAGCAGTATTTCTGGAAGATGAGAGGCGAGCCAGCATGAACAATGCCCCCCTCTCCGCGAGGGGTTCTTTTTTATTAGAAACTGGAGGTTTCTAACTATGACGACGACTTTTATGAAGTCACCTAAATTTCTGTTCACTTCCGAATCTGTGACCGAAGGACACCCGGATAAAATCTGCGACCAAATCAGCGACGCAGTGCTCGACGAAGCGCTGCGGGCGGATCCCTCCTCCCGCGTTGCGATTGAAACCGTTACCAAAACCGGCTTTGTGCTGGTGACCGGTGAGATGACCACGAATACCTACGTGGATATCGAAAAACTGGTGCGCGAGGTGGTCAACGGCATCGGGTACGACCGCGGCAAGAAGGGCTTCGACGGCTCCACCTGCGCCGTGATGGTGGCAGTCTCCGCGCAGTCTCCGGATATCGCGCGCGGCGTGGACCAGAACGGCAAGACCGTGCCGGTGGAATACAGCGAAGAGTATATCAACGCTGGCGGCGCAGGCGACCAGGGCATGATGTTTGGCTATGCCTGCGACGAAACCGAGCAGCTGCTGCCCCTCCCGATATATCTGTCGCACAAACTCTGCCGCCGGATGGCAGAAGTGCGTAAGAACGGCACGCTTAAATGGATGTACCCGGACGGCAAGAGCCAGGTGACCGTGGAATACCACTACGGCAAGCCCGCCCGCATCGATACCGTGCTCATCAGCACGCAGCACGCCGACAAACTGGCGGGCAAAACCGTCACCAACGAACAAATCCGTGCGGATTTGATTGAATACGTGATTAAACCCGTGCTCCCTGCCGAACTTGTGGATGACAAAATCAAGATTTACACCAACCCCACCGGCCGCTTTGTGGTCGGCGGACCGCTGGGTGATTCCGGGCTGACCGGGCGCAAAATTATCGTGGATACCTACGGCGGCATGGGCAGGCACGGCGGCGGCTGCTTCAGCGGAAAAGACCCGACCAAGGTCGACCGCTCCGGCGCATATGCCGCGCGATGGGTTGCCAAGAATGTAGTGGCCGCCGGGCTGGCTTCCCGCTGCGAAGTTCAGATTGCCTATGCCATTGGCAAAGCCGAACCGCTGAGTGTGAATGTGGAAACCTTTGGCACCGGCGTGATTGACGATGACAAAATTGCCGCGGCCATCAGCAAGGTGTTCGACCTGCGCCCGCGTGCCATCATTCACCAGTTGGACCTGCTGAAGCCTATCTACCACCAGCTGGCTGCTTACGGCCACTTTGGACGCGACGACCTGGATTTGAGCTGGGAGAAGACGAACAAGACCGAAGAACTGCGCCAGGCAGCCGGTCTTTAAGCAGCGCTTTCAAAAAAACGGGGCTGTCCAAAAAGAATGGGTTTTCCTTTTGAGCCAGCCCAAAGTGGGAGAACCTGCCTGTTTAGGCCCCGTTTTGATAGCGCAAATCCGTAAACGCCCATATAAACGGGCGTCGAGTGGGAAATCAAATAGGGCCGTCCGACTTTTAGGACAGCCCTGTTTGGTTATCAAGGGGGGCATGTCAGCGTTTCAGGTAGAACACCAGCGCCGCCAGCGCGAACACAACGGCAGCAGTCAGCAGGCCAATTTTCAGATAATCCGGGACGAGCGCCCGGCTGGCTTCAGCCTGGCTGTCCGCGGCTGTCTCGGGCGCGCTTTTGGCTTGCGCCGGCGGGTAACTGGAAACTATCTGACCGGCTTCGGACTCACGGACACCGAAAATGAGCGGTTCGACCGGTTCTGTACTGGTCTCGACGCTGAAAACCTGGGCTTCGGGGGTTTCCGCCGTGGGGGTCTCCAGCAGTCCGCCGCCTCCTGCTTCGGAAGGCAGCGTTTCTTCCGGGGGGGCCGGCTCTTCGGCGGCGCCCTCTGCTATTGTCGTGTCCATGCTATAACCGCCGCCAGGAAGGTAGGCTGTGTGCGGGGCTCCAACGCCGATGCCGCCCGCGCCGCCGCCGCCCATGCCGTATGCGCTTCCCCAGGTAAATATCTGCGGCTGCCCGGCTTGGGCTGTGCTTTCGACGCTGGGCACGGTCATAAGCGCCGGCTCACTGGGTACTTCACGCGCCATAGGCGCGGAATAGGTCTTGAAGATAAATTCACTGGTGAAGAGCAGGGCTAAAATCAAAACCGACGCGAGAGAAGCGTAGCTGAACGCGGGGTAGAGCACTGGCTGGCGCTTGATTGCCCGGGCTTCTTCCCGGGTGAGGGTAAAGTTGCGCGGAGCAGGTTGGCAGGGCAGGCTGCGCACTGCCAACCTGAGCTGGGTATATTCCTTGAGCGCTTTTTGCAGGCGCAGTGATTTTGACAGACGCGTTTCAAACTTCTGTCTTTCTTCGCCTGTCATCACGCCGTCCAAATACGCGCACAAGGCTTCATTATCCTTTTTCGGGAGTGTATCCTGCCTGCTGTTCATTCCGTTTCCTCATCTTTGAGACGGAATTTCTCGGGTAAAAGTTCCCCAAAAGCGCGCAAGCAGTCCTGCATCTTCTGCCGCGCGCGCGCCAGGCGGCTTTTCACGGTGCCCATCGGGCGGTTAATGATCGCGGAAACGCTTTCGTAATCTTCGCCGGAGATATCCACCAACACCATCACGACTCTGAATTTTTCCTCAAGGTTTTCCAGGCAGTGCTCGATGGCGTTTTCCAATTCCCGGGCGCTGGCGGCTTCATCAGGTTCGGGGGTGTCATCCTCCATCCAGGAGGAAGAGTCCATCAATTCACCTTCGTCGTTCTCCGGTTCGAGCGGAACAGAAGGCCGGCGCTGCAGCCGGCGCAGTTCATCATAGCAGGCGTTGGTTACAATGCGCAGAAACCAGCTCTTGAACGAGCCGCCGCGGTAGGTGTTCAGTTTACGGTACATGGAGATGACCGCTTCCTGGGTAGCGTCGGCAGCGGCAGCAGAGTCCGACATAATGCGGTAGGCGGTATTGTAGGCGGCATCCTGGTACTGCAGTACCAGGCGGTTAAAGGCGTCCAAATCGCCGCTGACAGCAAGTTCAATGAGATCTTGTTCGCTCATAACCATCATGGATGCAAGACTTGCGCCAGTTTGCGGCGCCAGCCTGCTCAATTCAGATTGTACATGATTTCCAGGCGATTATGCCTGGTTTGTATCGCGTAAGGGCGGAAAGAGAAGCACTTCGCGGATGTTGTGTTGACCGGTGAGCAGCATCACAAAGCGGTCGACGCCCATGCCAAAGCCGCCCGTTGGGGGCATCCCGTAAGCCAGCGCGCGCAGAAAATCCTCGTCCATCGGATGGCGCTCTTCGTCGCCTTCCGCGTAGGCGCGCCCGAGCTCCAGGAAACGTTTTTCCTGTTCCAGCGGGTCGTTCAGTTCGGTGAATGCGTTGCAGAGTTCCATGCCAGCCACAAAGCCTTCAAAGCGCTCCACCGTTTGCGGGTCGCCGGGTTTGTTTTTGGCCAGCGGCGAGATATCGCGGGGGTAGTCGTAGAGGAAGGTGGGCTGGATGAGGATAGGCTCGAGGAACTGCTCCATCATATCGCCAATGATCTTACCGCGCGGCGCGTTCGGGTTGTGTTGAATGCCTTTTTCGCGCAGGACGGCGCTCAGGTCGGCAGCGGTTTGATATTCCGAGATATCCACGCCGGTTTGTTCCAGCAGCCCCTGGCGGATTTCCAGGCGCTTCCAGGGCGGGGTCAGGTTAATCTCGTGCCCGTCAAAATGGATGATTTGGGTGCCCAGGACCTGCTGCGCGACGTTTGACACCATCTGTTCGGTGATTTCCATGATGCTGCGGTAGTCCGCGTAAGCCATGTAGAATTCGAGCTGGGTGAATTCCGGGTTGTGCTTGTACGAGATGCCTTCGTTGCGGAAATCGCGCCCGATTTCGTAAACGCGCTCCAGACCGCCCACCACCAGGCGCTTGAGGTACAGCTCGAAGCTGATGCGCAGGAAGAGGTCCTGGTCCAGTTCGTTATGATGGGTTACGAACGGTCGGGCTGCCGCGCCGCCGTAAATCGGCTGCAGAATCGGAGTTTCGACCTCGAGGAAGCCGAGCTCATCCAGGAATTTGCGCAGAGCGCTGATCGCGGCCGTGCGGACGCGGAAGACCTCGCGCACTTCGGGGTTGACCGCCAGGTCCACGTAGCGCTGACGGAAGCGGGTTTCGGGGTCGGTCAGAGTGGCGTGGCGCACAGTTTTTCCGTCCACCACTTCATCCTTGTCGGCGGGGAGCTGCAGCAGCGCTTTGGCGAGCATGCGGAAGGAATTTACCAGCAAGGTCACCTCGCCGCGGCGCGTGCGGAACATCGTGCCTTCCGCTTCGATAAAATCGCCCAGGTCAAAATCGCGCGAGAAAGCCTGCAAGCGCTCTTCGCCAATCTCATCCACGCGGAAGAGGAGCTGAACCTTGCCGTCGCGGTCTTCGATGTGGGCAAAGCTGAGCTTGCCCATGTTGCGGATGGCGCGCAGCCGGCCGGCCAGGACCACTTTAATTGCTTCGCTGCTGCCAGCGGCCTCCGCGGATTCAAAAGCCTGCACCGCCGCAGCCGTGGAAGAGTTCCGCCTGGTCGTGGTGGGGTACGGCTCAATGCCTTCCGACCGTAAACGCAGCAGTTTTTCGAGGCGGACATTTTCGAGTTCAGAAAAGTTATCTTGCAGCATAAGCTTTAATCCTTCGGATTAAAATATACCCCACCAGTGTGCTGGTGGGGTACTTGGGTTTGTTTTAATCAGCTGGTCTTGATGATTACAACCGTGTACACGCCACCAGGGGCATCGACCTTGACGGTCTCGCCTACCTTATGGTTGATCAGGGCGCGCCCGATCGGGGATTCGTTCGAAATCCTGCCAAGCAGCGGGTCAGCCTCCGCCGGTCCGACAATCATGTAAGTTTCGGGGTCGTATCCTTCTTCCTGAATGGTTACTGTGGTGCCCACCTGAATGAAGCCCTGTTCGTTCTCGCCTTCGTCGATGATGCGCGCGGTAGCAAGCAGCAGTTCCAGGTCCTTGATGCGCCCTTCCACAAATGCCTGTTCATTTTTCGCGTCTTCGTATTCAGCGTTTTCGATGAGCTCGCCATCTTCCATAGCTTCTTGCAGCCGAACAGCGATTTTGTTGCGGCGTACATTCCGGAGCTCGTCCAGTTCTGCCTGCAGTTTGTCAAATCCCTCGCGTGTTAAATACGATATAGGCATCTTATGTCCTTTTTTACGAATCATTATGGCAGTAAAATCAAATGGCGCCTGGAAAAGGTGCCTTCCTGAAAGCGCGGGAAAATTATACCATAAGGCGGAAAATACATCGCGAGCTCTGCTTTGCTGCCAAAGAGAGCAGAATGAGACCTCCGCCGGAATGGAATGAGCCTGGCATCTCGGATATAATCTACACAGGAACCGGATTGGAGCGTGCCATGAGCCTGATTGACATCCTTTTGGGTGAAGAAGCTATCCGCAGCTTGCCCGCGGAGCAAAAACAGGAAGTGAAGGAACTCATCAACCAACTGATTGTCATCGGCAAACAGGATGACTTTCTGTCATTGGTCCCCGGAGGGCCTTTTGACCACCAATGCCATCACCGCCAGGCCAGGGAAATCGGGAGCCGGCTGAACGCGCTGGGCGGCCTGGACCTGATGTGGGCAGTCCGCACGACTATCCGCCGCAAACTGAAAGACGTGGCAGCGGAACACCTGGACCACTGCTGGAAGGACATAGGCGGCTGGCAGCCCTGAGCGCTTTGCCGCCTGGCTGCGGGCTCTCCCGCAAAGGGGATGTTATAATAGGTTCTCGATAATACAAGCATGAAAGAGGAGCCGTAATGAATCCAACCCGGGCGTCCAAACAGGTCGTGACAGCGCTTCGCGCTCCTAAAGCCATCGGTCCGTACTCCGCCGCGATTGCCTGCCGGGGTTTTGTGTTCGTTTCCGGGCAGCTTGGCATTCACCCCGAAAGCGGAAACCTGATGGAAGGCGTGGAAGCCCAGGCGCGCCAGGCGCTGCGCAACCTCAGCGCGGTGCTGGAAGCTGCCGGATGCGACCTGAGCGCCGTTGTGAAAACCACCGTATTTTTAAAGGATATGGCGGATTTCGCGCTTGTGAATAGCGTTTATGCTGAATTCTTCACCCGGGATTTTCCCGCCCGTTCCGCTGTCCAGGTGGCAGCTTTGCCCAAAGGCGGACTGGTTGAAATTGAAGCAATTGCCGCTGCTCCACAGGCTGAGTAAACCGGCCTGATTGCTACCCAGTGAACAAATCCCCAGCAATGCTGCCAAAAGTTTCCGTCATCATCCCCTGCCGCAACGAAGAACGCACCATCGGCTTGCTTCTGGAAGCCTTGCTGAAGCAGAGCTTTCCGCGCGAGGCGCTGGAGGTTATCATCGCGGACGGGATGTCCACTGACGGCACCCGCAAGGCCATTGCGGATTTTCAGGCTTCTCATTCGGATTTGCGCTTGCGCGTGGCGGACAACCCCAAAGGCAGCATCCCGGCGGCGGTTAACGCCGGCATCCGTGCCGCGGAGGGCGAGCTGTTCCTGCGCCTGGACGCGCACTCCATGCCGCATCCGGAATATATCGAGCGCTGTTACGCCGCGCTGACGCAGGGCGTCGCCGATGTGGTCGGCGGCGTGTGGGATATCCAGCCGCAAGAGGATACCTGGATTGCCCGCGCCATTGCCGCGGCTGCCGCGCATCCGCTGGCAGTCGGAGACGCGCAGTACCGCCACGGCAAACAGGCTGGCAGCGTGGATACCGTCCCCTTTGGCGCTTTCAAACGCGAATTGGTGCAGCGCGTGGGGATGTATGATGAATCTCTGCTCACCAACGAGGACTATGAGTTCAACACGCGCGTGCGGCAGTCCGGCGGAAAAATCTGGCTGGACCCGCAAATCCGCTGTGTGTACTTTTCCCGCCGGAACCTGAAGGAACTTGCCAGCCAGTATTGGCGCTACGGCTTTTGGAAGGCGCAGATGCTCAAGCGCTATCCAGGTTCGCTGCGCCTCAGGCAGGCGCTGCCGCCGTTGTTTGTGCTGGGGATGGCGCTGCTGTTGCTTTTGGGTTTGGTCTGGCAGCCCTCGTTGTGGGTATTCCTGGGCGCGGCCGTGCTCTACCTGGCGGTTCTCGTAGGAGCTGGCATTCCACTTGCAGCCCACAAAAAAGATGCCGCGCTGATTATTGGTTTCCCGCTGGCAGCCGCCACCATGCACTTCTGCTGGGGCGCGGGTCTGCTTTCAGGGCTGGTTACCAAAAACACCCGATAAGCGCAGGAGCTCGAAAAGATGCAGGAAAAAAACACTTCACCACGCTTGCGTTTACAGCCTTCAGAGCACAGGTTTATCCTGATTCTGGGGGATATCATCGCGGCTGTCCTGGCGCTTTTTATCGCGCTCTATTTGTGGTCTGCCGGGGACACCTGGATGAATTTCTCGCTGGAGTTCCTGCGCACCCGTCCGGATTCCTGGTTTTACTTTCTGCCGGTCATCTGGATTGCCTTGATGGTGGATAACTACGATCTGAACAAAGCCGGCAGCCTGAAGTTGACCTTACGAGCCATCGGGCTGGCAATTCTCGTCGCTTCCATGCTCTACCTGATTGTGTACTTTACCATGCCGCCGAAGACGCTGCCGCGGCGCGGGGTGGCGTACTTTATCATCTTCGTCTCGATCCTCACCCTCCTCTGGCGCGTGATTTACGTCCGGATATTTTCCGCGGCGATCAAATCCCGCCGGCTGTTGGTGATTGGCGCCGGGAAAGCAGGCAGCGCGCTGGTGAACGTCCTCGCCGACCAGGTGCAGCCGCCTTACAATCTGTTGGGACTGATTGACGATGACCCCGAAAAACTGGGCACGAAAATCCGCAATTACCAGGTGCTGGGCGACCATTCCCAACTGCTGACGCTGGTCAGGGAATTGGGCGTGACCGATTTGATATTGGCGATTTCCGGGCAGATGAATCACGGCATGTTCCAAAACCTGCTCACCGCCCAGGAAAAAGGGCTGCAGATATCCACCATGGCGCAAGTTTATGAGGAACTGCTCGGGCGCGTGCCGATTAACTTGCTCGATTCCGAATGGGTGGTGCGTTCCTTTGTGGACCGCGCGCAGTTAGGCGGAATTTACCGGCTGCTCAAGCGCCTGCTTGATGTGATTTTGACGATTATCGCGCTGGCGGTTTTCATTGTGCTCTTCCCGATTATCGCCGTTCTCATCCTGATTGATTCCGGCAGACCCGTCATCTACAGCCAGGAACGCCTGGGCCGCGGCGGCGAACCCTACCGCATCTACAAATTTCGCACGATGAAAAACAAGGCGGATATGGAGAAGGAGGCGCTGGTAACTGCATATAACGACGCGCGCATCACCCGCCTGGGCAAATTTCTTCGGAAGGTTCACCTGGATGAACTTCCGCAGGTGATAAACGTGATGAAGGGCGAAATGAGCTGGGTTGGGCCCAGGTCTGAACGCAGCGAGCTTGTGGCAGTATTCCAACAGGAAGTCCCCTTTTACCGCGCCCGGATGCTGTTAAAGCCCGGCATCACTGGTTGGGCACAAATCCACCAGCGGTATGCTGAAACAATCGAAGAGACCGCCGTAAAGCTGGAATACGACCTGTATTACATCGAGCACGCCAACCTGCTGATGGACATCAGCATCATCCTGCGGACTTTCGGTTCGGTGCTTGGGTTTAAGGGGCGGTAGAAACTGATGCGCCGCGCTTACATGGAAGATGCTGACTGGGATGAGCTGCTGGAAAGCTTTCCGCAAGCTCATTTGCTGCAGACAGCTGGCTGGGCAGAATTTAAGGCGGGTTTCGGCTGGTCCTCCGCGCGGGTGCGTTCCGGGGATGCCTGCGCTCAGCTTCTGTTTCGCTCCCTGCCGTTGGGTCTGAGCATCGCGTATCTGCCCAAAGGGCCGGTGGGCGCCAACTGGGAAGCGCTCCTGCCGCAAATTGAGAGCCTCTGCCGCGCGCGCAAAGCTGTGTTCCTGCAGGTGGAACCGGATATCCTGGAGCCGCTGCCAGAAAACCTCTTGCAGCGCGCCTTTCCGGATTTCCGCCGGGAAGAGCATACCCTCCAACCGCGCCGCACTATTCTGATTGACCTTACCCGCTCGGAGGAAGAACTGCTGGCAGGGATGAAGCAAAAGACGCGCTACAACATCCGTCTGGCGGAAAAGAAGGGCGTGCAGGTGCGGCTGAGCAGCGATTTACGCGGTTTTTACCGCATGATGCAGACCACCGCCAGGCGCGACGGCTTCGCGCTGCACGACATTTCATATTATCAACAGGCCTTTCAGGTGTTCGAGCCGCGCGGCAAGTGCGCGCTGCTGGAAGCGCTCCTGGACAATCAGCCGCTGGCGTACCTGATGGTCTTTTTGCATCGGGAGCGGTCCTGGTACTTTTACGGCGCGTCGGATGATGAGAGCCGCAACCTGATGCCCACCTATTTGCTGCAGTGGGAAGCCATGCGCTGGGCAAAGGCGCGCGGCGCGGCCAGCTACGACCTGTGGGGCATTCCGGACGAGGATGAGGACGTCTTGGAAAGAGACTTTACCAGCCGTTCGGACGGTCTGTGGGGCGTGTACCGCTTCAAGCGCGGCTTTGGCGGGGTGGTGGCGCGTTCCGCGCCGGCTTTCCTCAAGGTGTACCGCCCGCTTATCTACAAAGCTTATCAAATCTACCGGGCGCAGAGACAGGCAGGTCTGGATGCGGCTTCTTGAGCTGAACTCCGCAAGGGACTGGAACAACATCCTCCTGCAGCTCCCCGCGCCGCACCTGCTGCAGACCTATGAGTGGGGGCAGAACAAAATTCAGAACGGCTGGACGCCGCGGCATTACATCTGGGAGCAAGACGACAAAATCAGCGCCGCCGCGCTGGTGCTCAGCCGGCAGGTAAGCCTGGGGCTGCCCGGGCTGCGCCTGGAAGTGCTCTACTGCCCCAAGGGGCCGACCCTGGATTGGCAGGACGAGCAGCTTGCGGCGCGCGTTTTGGATGACCTGCAAGCCCTGGCTGCCAGGCGGCGGGCTGCCTTTATCAAAATTGACCCGGACGTGGAGCTTGGCAGGGGCGTGCCCGGAGCCGCGGACGCGCGCGAGAATCCGCAAGGCCTGGCCTTTCAGCGGGAACTGGAGCGGCGCGGTTGGGTCTTTTCTGCGGACCAGATTCAATTCCGCAATACCGTGTTGATTGACCTTACCCGCGGCGAAGAGGAAATCCTGGCGGCGATGAAGCAAAAGACGCGCTACAACATCCGCCTGGCGCAAAAGAAGGGCGTGCGCGTGCGCGCCGGGAAGGAAAACGACCTGCCTTCTCTCTACGCAATGTACGCCGCGACAGCTGTGCGGGACGACTTTGTCATCCGCCACGAAGCTTACTACCTGAAACTGTGGGGCGATTTTATGCGCTCTGGGATGGCCCTGCCGCTGATTGCGGAAGTGGAAGGGCAGGCAGTCGCCGGCCTGATATTGTTCCACTTTGCCGGGGTTGCGCGTTATCTGTTTGGCATGTCCACCGAGCGGGCGCGCGAACTGATGCCCAATTACCTGCTGCAGTGGGAGGCAATACGCACGTCCAGGTCGCTGGGCTGCCGTGCCTATGACCTGTGGGGCGCGCCGGATATCTTTGACGAGAGCGACACGCTGTGGGGCGTCTACCGCTTTAAGGAGGGCTTTAACGGCCTCACCTTGCGCCACCTGGGCGCCTGGGACTACACCAGCCGCCCCGCGCTGTACCGGCTGTATACCCGCGCTCTGCCCAAACTCCTGGACCTGATGCGCGCGCGCGGAAAAGATGCGAACCGGAAAAGGATTTCCCTGTGATTCAGCGCATTCCTCTAGCCCACCTGCCCACGCCCATTGAGAACCTGGCGGGCCTTACCCGCCTGCTGGGAGGACCGCAGCTGCTCATCAAACGCGACGACCTGACCGGCCTGGGAATGGGCGGCAACAAAACGCGCAAGCTTGAGTTCCTGGCGGCAGACGCGCTGGACAAGGGCGCGCGCATGCTTATCAGCACCGGCGCGCCGCAGTCCAACCACTGCAGGCAGGTGGCGGCTGCAGCGGCCAGGCTGGGTTTGGGCTGCCTGCTGGTGCTGGCGGGGAGAGACCCGGGCGCGCGCCAGGGCAACCTCCTGCTGGACGCGCTCAGCGGCGCGCAGCTTATCTTTGTGCCCAAAGCCCGGCGCGATGCTGCGCTGCAGGAGCAGTTTGAGCGAGCGCGCGCAGAAGGGCAGGAGCCTTACCTGATCCCTTACGGCGGTTCGAACGCCTTAGGCGCGCAGGGTTACGTCCAGGCCATGCGTGAGCTGAAGGAACAGAAATGCGAACCGGATTGGATTGTCTTTGCCAGTTCGTCCGGCGGGACGCAAGCCGGCCTGGTATCAGGCGCCAGGCAAACGGGATTCCGCGGCCGGATTTTGGGCATCAGCGTGGACGAACCCGCGCGGGTACTGCAGAAGCGGGTTGCCGCGCTGGCTCAGGAAGCCGCGGCGCTGAACGGGGAAAAGATTTCGGTCGCGCCGGAAGAGGTTCTGGTGAATGACGGGTACTGCCAGGCAGGCTACGGGGTGCTCCAGCCGGCTGAAGTTGAAGCAATCCGCAGCTTTGCGCGCAGCGACGGCATCCTCTTGGACCCGGTGTATACGGGCAGGGCGGCTGCAGGCTTGCTTGACCTCATCCGGACGGGCTTTTTCCACAGGGATGAGACGGTGCTCTTCTGGCATACCGGCGGCACGCCCGCGCTCTTTGCTGAGCCTTACGCTGGCATTCTCAGCCAGTAACGCCAGCCGCAACCGGCGCGCTGCCTGTTCTTCAGTTTCCCGCAAGCAACCATCGGAATTTGCGCTTGAGCGGCTGGCCATACTGAGCTGCTGGCGAAGCATCCCCTGACCGGCAGGGAGACCGCTTCGTACTTCGCGGTGAGGAGCAAAGGCAGATTGCCACGCCCCCTGACTGTAATTCCTGGCAGTATTTCATACCTGCAGCGGGGGCTCGCAACGACAAACAGTTTAGCTCGCGGTGACGACCAAACAGGGGGTTAATGACAAACAGTTTAGCTCGCGGTGACGAAAAAAGTTCAGGATGACAGAGCCAGCGCCCGCCCGCGCGTTCACGGCGATACTGCTATAATCCAGTGGGGACTAAAATCAATGTCTATGGATATCCGTTCCACTGTACTTACCCTGGGGATCCTGACCGCAATCGGCGCGCTCTGGCTGGCAATCAGCGCCGCCCGGCAGATTCGGCGCGGCAAACGCATCCCGTTCTTTTTCAAACGCCGCAAGCTCTTTGAACAGGCCGCCAGTATGGTCATCGCCGCAATCGCCCTGGCTTTCTTTGCCTTTGCCAGCTTCCGTTGGGGGGAAGACCTGGCTTACCGCTACTTCCCGCCCACGCTCACCCCCTCGCTCACGCCCACCATCACGCTCACCCCCACCATCACGCTGACGCCCAGTATCACCCCTACCCCCACTATTACCAACACGCCTTCCATCACCAACACGCCCGCCATCCCGCAGGACGTTCTTGACCAATTTGAGTCTATCGTCACGCCGGATGCCAATTCGGTGTTCAGCTCACTGGTGTTTTCCGAGAAAGTGGACGAAAACTTCCAGCCTGTCGAGCCAGCCCAGACCTTCGAGAACCCGCTGACCGTGATATACGGCACTTACAGCTACAATTTCATGATGGACGGCGTGCAGTGGACTGAGATGTGGTATCGCGGAACCACCCTGCTCAAGCTGGAGACCGGGCGCTGGGAAGGCGGTTCCGGCGGATACGCCCTGACCAGCCTGAGCCTGCCGGCCGAGGAATGGCTGCCCGGCGATTATCAGGTGCAGTTCTTTTTGGGGAACCAGTGGCTGATGTCTGGCAGCTTCAGCGTCAGTGGTAACCCGCCCACCCCCACGCTGACACCCAGCCCCACCTTCACGCGCACGCCCACCAATACTCCTACCTCCACGCGCACACCCGTCCCGACCCGCACACCGGCCCCGACCAGCACGCCGCGCCCTTCCGCAACCGCCCGCCCGTAGGCGCCTTTGCTCGAAAACAAAAGAGGCTGTCCAAAATGAACGGATTTTCCGATTTGGACAGCCCAAAGTGGGAGAAGGTGCCGGTTTAGGCTTTGTTTTGTTGGCGCAAATCTGTATCATCCCATAAAAATGGGCATGGAGTGGGAAATCAAATAGGGCCGTCCGACTTTAAGGACAGCCCCTTACAGGATTTCCGATGAGAAAAAAAAGGGAGCGCTTAGATGTAGCGCCAATCCGTCTTTTCTTCCGGCAGCACGACGGCAATCTGCGCGGCAATTCTGGCATTATTGCTCAGCAGTGCCAGGTTCGTGCGCAGGCTCTCTCCGCCGGAAAGTTCGTTGATTTTCGAGAGCAAATACGGCGTAACAGCGCTTCCGCGCACGCCTTCCGCTTCAGCCTGCTGCAGCGCTGTGGTAATAAGCGCCTCCATGTGTTCGCGCGGCAGGGCGCTTTCGGCTGGTGGGGGGACGACCACTAACACGCTGGTGTGGAAGCCCAGCTTCCAATGCGTGTTGGCAATGTTTGCCACTTCCTGGGGCGTTTCTGCGCGCAAAGGGGTCTTCAGACCGCTTTCGCGGGAATAAAACGCGGGGAAGTCGTCCGTCTGATAGCCGATCACCGGCACGCCGCTTGTTTCCAACATCTCCAGCGTGGCTGGCAGATTCAGAATTGCTTTGGCGCCGGAGCAAACCACCACAAGCGGTGAACGGGAAAGCTGCCGCAGGTCGGTGGAAATATCATACGCAGCGCCGCGGTGCACGCCGCCAATCCCGCCCGTTGCCAGCACTTTGATGCCGGCGCGCTCGGCGGCATAAAGCGTGCAGGAGACGGTGGTTCCGGCTGAACCGCCGCGCACAATCGCGCCGCTCAGGTCCCACAGGCTGCACTTGCGCGCCTCGCGCGCGCCAGCCAGCATTTCGAGCTGGGCCGCGTTCAATCCCACGCGCAGCTGACCTTCCTGAACGGCGATTGTGGCAGGATAGGCGCGGTTATCCCGCACGGCCTTTTCCATGGAGCGGGCAATGTTCAGGTTTTCCGGCCAGGGGACGCCGTGCGTGATCAGGGCGGATTCCAGCGCGACGATTTGGCGGCCGTTGCGTTTGGCGCGTTCCACGTCGTCTGAGATGATGAAGTCACTTTTTACAGAGGTTTTGAAGAAGGGGAAGATGCTTTTTTTGTTTTCCATGCTTTTAATTGTACATCAATTCGGTGCCTGGACCGGGGAAGACCCGCGCATCTGCTGCGTTTTTTACGAGCCCGCCCCGGGTCTTTGGCGGCGAAGCGGTTACAATAAACCCACCAAATACTCAGGACTTACGATGGAAAACTCTACGCTTACACCCACCCCAAAACGCTGGCTTGTTTCACCGCTGATACCCCCCAACGTCTCCAGCGAGCTGGAAGAATTTCCCAGCCTGCTGCGCCAACTGCTTTATAACCGCGGAATCACAGATTATCAGGCAGCGCGTGCCTTTCTGGACTGCGCCCCCGGGGCGGATACCAATCCCTTTTTGATGAAGGACATGCAGGCCGCAGTGGAAATTCTGCGCCAGGCGGTGCTTGAAAACGCTCCAATTGCCATCTACGGCGATTACGATGTGGATGGGGTGACCTCCAGCGCGCTGCTGTACGAGTTCCTCTCGCGCCTGGGCCAAACGCCGCGCGTCTACATCCCCAGCCGCTTTGACGAAGGCTACGGCTTGAACCTGGACGCGGTAGAGCAGCTGCACCGCGAGGGCATTACCCTGATGATCACAGTGGACTGCGGCATCCGCTCAATCGCCGAAATCGCGCTGGCAAAGAGCCTGGGCATGCGCGTCATCCTCAGCGACCATCACCAACCCGGCGCGCAGCTGCCCCCGGCGGACGCGGTAATCAACACCCGCCAGGCGGGCGACCCTTATCCCTACAAGCAGCTCGCGGGCGTCGGTCTGGCATATAAACTGGCCGACGCGTACCTGATCAAGTACCCGCAGACCGGGCTGGACGCGCAGGATTGGTTGGACCTGGTGGCGCTGGGGACAGTGGCGGACCTGGCGCCGATTATCGGCGAGAATCGCGCGCTGGTACGGGCTGGGCTGGACCAGATGCGCGCAACCAGGCGCCAGGGTCTGTACTCCCTCGCGCAGGTTTCCGGGATTAACTTGGAGAACGTCAATTCAAGCAACATCGGCTTTAGCTTGGGTCCGCGCCTGAACGCGGCTGGCCGGTTGGATTCGGCCATGGCGGCCTTTGAGCTGCTGACCTCGACCGATATTTTCAGCGCCGGAATGCTGGCCCAGCAGTTGGACGCGCAGAACGCGCAGCGCAAGGACCTGACTTTGCGCGTGCAGGAGCAGGCCATCCAGAGCGCCCTGCAGGCGGACCCCGACAGCCCTGTAATTTTTGCCGCGTCGCCCGATTTTAATGAGGGCGTGGTAGGTCTGGCGGCTTCGCGCGTAGCGGAACAGCTTTACCGCCCGGCGATTATCGGCTCGCGGGGGGAAACCAATATTGTAGCTTCGTGCCGCTCCATCCCCGGGTTTAACATCACCAACGCGCTGGACGAGTGCGCGGATTTACTTGTGCGCTACGGCGGGCATTCCATGGCGGCCGGTCTTACGGTCAGCCTGGAAAAAGCGCCGGAGCTGCTGGCGCGTCTGAACGCAATCGCGCGCGAGGCGCTGCAGGGGATGGAACTGGTGCCCGTGCTGGGGATTGACCGCGAAATCCGGCTTGAACATATGCATCCCGAGTTCGTTCCGCAGGTTTTTGAAGCGGTGGAGAAGCTGGAGCCGACCGGACGCGAGAACCCGGAAGCGCTCTTCTGCAGCCGGGGGCTGCGGGTGGCTGGCGCTCGCGCGGTTGGGGATGGTCAGCATCTCAAGCTGACGCTGCAGGCTGGCAGGAATTCCTTTGACGCGATTGCCTTTAAACAGGGCTATTGGCTGAACCAACTGAGTGACAGCATCGATATCGCCTACACCTTCGAGTTGAACAGCTACATGGGCAGGAAGACCCTGCAGTTGAACGTCAAGGACATTCACCCCGCGCAAGGCTGACTTTCGTCAATTCAGGGAACGATGGCGAAATTGAGGAATTTTTCTTCGGCGCGCCCGTCTTCGTAGCGCGTCCGGGAAGACGCGCCCAGGCGCAAAGCAAGCCCGGATTCGCACGCGCTGGCAAGGATGCCGCGCAGGTCCGTGAGCGCGCTGCCCAAAGCCAGACCTTCCGGCACGCCAAAACGGTAGGTGAAGAAGCCCGGGTTGCTTTCGAGGTATTCCAGCACGGCGGAAAGAGCGGTTGAAAATTCCGCGTTAGAAACGCTGGCGGCTGGGTCAATCCAAACGCCGACCGGAAGCTTCAGGTTGCGGTGCAGCGCGTCCAACAGCACCGGCGAGAAAAGCAGATGCGCGAACGCCTGCCCGCGCTCCGCGGGGAGGTTGGGGAGGGCGTTGGGGGAAGGGCTAATAGGCTCTAAAGTGAGCGCGTATTCCACGCTTTCCGGCAGGTCTGTCCGTTCGGATGCCGGGATGAGCGCGGTGATACGCTGGAGTACCGTGCTGGCGTACTCCTGCAGCGCCTGCCTGCGGTCTGCGCCCTCGGGGATTTGGGCGGGCGGGATAAGCTCACCTACGCGCATTTCCAGCCTGGGGCGCCGGAACTTCAGCGCGCTGCCCAACGCGCCGCGCATGCCGCCGAAGCCGATCGGCAGAACGGGCGCATTCGCGCGCTGGCTGATAAGCGCCACCCCCAGCTGCGCTTCCATGTGGGCGGGGTCCCAGATGCCGCCTTCGGGGAAAATTCCCAGCACGCCGCCCTGCCGCAAGACGTCCACCGATTTCTTGATTGCGTCGCGGTCCAGGTTGCCGCGGTTGATGGGGATCAGACCGTAAGCATCCACGATACGGGCGTAGTTCGGGTCTAATGGAATATCACCGGTGCCGAGGAATTCCACCTGGCGCGGCGACAGCGCGGTCATCAGCACCGCTTCCAATACGCCCACATGGTTGCCAGCCAGGATGAGCGGGCCGCCGCGCGGGAAGTTTTCCATGCCGCGGACTTTCAGGCGCGTCAGCAGCGTGAGGAGCAGCCTGGCGGTGCCGCGCAGAAAAGAGCGCGCGAATTTGCGTCGGGGGTAAGGGAAGGAGTCGGTGGGTTTGGCGTTCATGCTTGCAGGAAAGATTTTACCTGAAAAGCCGGGCGTGATTGGAGGGGGAAGGTGACAGCCTGAGAAGACGCGTAGAGGCATTGCTCGCAAGCGTTTATGATGATGAAGCGCTCGTCAGCGTGAGGCACGAAGTGGTCTTGCTGTTTGCATGAAGGGAGACTGCCGCGGTCGCTGACGCTCGCTCGCAGCGACCAATCCTTCGTCATCGCGAGGCACGAAGCGATCTACCGGGTTTCCTCTGACAATCCTTCGTCATCGCGAGACACGAAGCGATCTGCCTGGTTTCTCCTGTAAAGGAGAGATGCGTCACCTGCAGCCCGGCCTGACAAAGGCAGCCAGGACGTTCACCTCCGGGCCTGAGTCGCTGCGAGGCACGAAGCGATCTACCGGGTTTCCTCTGACAATCCTTCGTCATCGCGAG
>DAONFX010000023.1:0-1483 GCA_035403825.1 Anaerolineaceae bacterium | reverse complement strand
GCGTCACCTGCAGCCCGGCCTGACAAAGGCAGCCAGGACGTTCACCTCCGGGCCTAAGTCGCTGCTGTTGGAGGGCATGATCCCGAAAAAAAGACGCGGGTTGATCGCCCGCGTCCGATTTATCAATTACCTTCCAGAAACTACTTCATCACAACAGGCAAACTAATGCTGTACTTGTAGAAGGGCTCCCAAACGTCCGTTTCACCGTTGATGATGCTCTGGCTGACTGCAGCTACTTCGTCCTGTACGTCTTGCGGGATTGAGGCTGCCGCGTCGTGATACGGCGCCAGACCAACGCCCTCATTTTCCAGATTATTGATCATTGTGCCAGGTGTGAAGGTCCCGCCAACGACCTCCTCAATGGTATGGTAGACGGCGTTATCGACCCGCTTCAGCGCGCTGGTCAGCAGGAATTCGTGCCCGTCCACTGTTCCACCACCGAAAGTGCTGTAATAGGCGTCCACGTCCACGCCGATTGTCCACGCGCCAGCTTGCGCGGTTTCCAGGTTAACTCCGATTCCGGTGGGACCTGCTACGGCAAAAATTACATCCGCGCCGCGTGCCATTTGATCCTGGGCCATCTGCTCTCCCAGGGGCGGATTTCCAAAGTCATAGGAGTATTCAAGCAGCACCTGGACGCTGTGGTCCGCCCATTGCGCGCCATACTGGTAGGGTGTCATGAAGGCTGTCACCGTTGGAATTGGGAGGCCGCCGATGGCGCCAATCACCTTGCTCGTGCTCATCAAGCCGGCCAGAGCGCCCGCCAGGTATCCGACTTGCTCAGAAGCAAAGCTGATACCGCGCAAGTTCGGCGGGTAGGTGTCCCAGGTCATATCCACAATGGCGAAGTTGACGCCAGGATTGGCGATTGCCGCGGCCATAGTCGCGTCTCCCATCAACCAGCCGACCGTGATGCAGAGCGTGCTGCCCGCGCTCACGCACTCGCCAATTTTCGCGGCGTATTCATCGGTGCTGGCGGGTTGGTAAATTGCAGGGAGGATGCCGAAGTCGGTCGCGGCGCGCGCTAACCCGGCAGCGGCCATTTCGTTAAAGCCGTTGTCGTCCACCCCTGCGACATCCGGGATGAGACCAACCATGATGGTGGGCTTAGAGGAGCTTGCGAAGCCGGCTTGAGGAGAAAGGACGAAGGAAAACAAGAAAATGAGCGTGACCCCCAGTATTAGTTTACGATGCGTCTTGCTT
Organism: Anaerolineaceae bacterium; assembly: GCA_035403825.1. Lineage (GTDB taxonomy): Bacteria > Chloroflexota > Anaerolineae > Anaerolineales > Anaerolineaceae > Mesolinea. Next base: position 280 of record DAONFX010000023.1, on the reverse strand, counting down.
TGACTGATGCGTTGGTGAGACATAAGGTCTACTCCTTTTGTGTAGAAATAATCCGCAGAGCTTCGTGACACCCAGCATGTTGCCGAGCAGAGCGTCTGTGCCCCTGCGCTGAGGGAAGAAACAATAGTGCGTCTTAACTTTGGTAAAGAAGAATTCGAACATTACTAACATTCAACTTTTTTACCGGGGTGATGGGAAGAATGCTGTCGAAAGTAGAATTTACAGGAAAGTGCCCCCACAGGAATTCGAATCCTGGTTTTGGCATACGCCCTGCGGGCTA
>DAONFX010000022.1:10115-22304 GCA_035403825.1 Anaerolineaceae bacterium | reverse complement strand
TCACACTGACGAATCTGGGTATGCCATTAACATAATCCTCAGTTCACAGAAAAACATCTGACACAAAGCAATATATAACAAAGGACCGGTTCGTTCGAACCGGTCCTTTTGTCTGTCGACCAGAAATCACAAACGCGGGCACGCCTCACTTGCTCTCATCCAGGTTAGCAATGAAGGCCTCCACCTCGCGGAGGTAGGGGAAGGCGGGGATGGTGCCGGCCCGCGTGACCTTGAGCGCGGAGCATTTGACCGCCCAAGCCGCGGCCTCTTGCACAGATTTGCCCCATACCAGGTTGGCAACAAAGGCTGCCAGGAAGCTGTCCCCCGCGCCAACAGTCTCCACCACATCCACCTTGACTGAAGGCACGCGGTAAATTTGGTCCTCGTGCAGCACCAGGCAGCCCTCTTCGCCGAGGGTCATTGCGATTGAACCGCAGTGGTAAATCTCACGCACACGGCGCGCGATTTTCTCGTATTCGGTGGAGCCTTCCTCAAACTCGGCCAGAACGCGGCCTTCGACTTCGTTGCACACGATGTAATCGATGTAGCTCAGGTCGCCCATCGGTTCGTGGGGGAGCGGGCTGGGGTTCAGCACGGTGGCAATGCCCATTTCGTGGGCCATCTTCGCACTGGCCAGCGCCAGATGCTGCGGCATGGCGAAACCGGTGATGAAGAATTTGGCGTTTTTCATGTCTTCCAACGCGGTGCGGATTTCTTCAACGGTTAGTTTTTCAAGCGAGCTGTCACCGTCCACGATGGTGTTGTTGCCGTCTTCGTCAATCATCACCAGGCCGGTGCCCGTTGCGACCTCATCGGATTGGTACATGTAGGTGGTATCCACGCCTGCGTCGCCCATCCATTTGAAACCCAGGTCGCCCCACGGGTCTTTGCCGACCTTGCCGATATAGGCGGTTTTTACGCCCAGGCGGCCGAGCGAAACAGCCACTGTGGTGCCTTTGCCCCCGTCTTCTTCCACGCGCCAGTTCCAGGCGCGCAGAGTCTCGCCCAAAAAAGGCAGACGTTTGATATTACAGAACTGACCCACGCCGTGGCTGTTTAGAACAATCACATCGATTTCTTTTGTCATTTCAAACTCCTTCTGCTCGCGCGGCTCATCAGGCGGGATTAAGCCTTGCCGAGAACCTTATCAATTTTCGTTTCAACATCACGACGTTCATCGCAGCTCAGATAGCCGAACCGATAATGCATTTCCAGACAATCTTTGGCTCCAATTTCCCGGATAAGACCTTTGGCGTCGTTGCGCGCGAACCCCAGGTGGTTGTTCGTGCTGGGGATGGCAAACGCAAGCGCATCTTCGCTGCCCGTGCGTGCGAACCAACGCACCGCGTTCGGCAGCTCCTTGGTGCGGAAAGCGACGTAGGCTGCGTCTCCGCCGGGGAAAACCTGCATCGCGTGCGCGTATCCCTGTTCGTCCGCGCTGTAATGCAGATACATGCACACTTCCGGGTCGTAAATTTGGCTGGATGAGTCAATTTTATCCGCGATCGTGGGGTCTGCGCCAAGGCGCTCTATGTAATCCATAAACTTCTGTTGGTCGCTGTTGGGCAGCCCGAAAGTATCGGAGAATACCTCGGTGGCCTTCGGGTTCGCGCTGGCAACCAGGCGGGAGCCGTCCACAGGCAGCCAATTGATATGCGCCATGTACATGTACTTCATCGCTTTAGGGCGGAAGTTGCGCGCCTGAATGTGCACATCCACCAGTGCTGAATCCGGACGCATGCGCAGTTCCGGCGCGAATTCATAATGGTATTCCAGGCTGTTGCGGTAGACGTAGCTGCCGCCCAGAGCGAGAAAATCACCTTTCTCATCCGTCCCGACGCGCAAATAGGCTTCCTGGTAATGGCAGTTGGGCAGCTCGCCGTGCAGGGGGTGCGAATCTTCCGCGGAGGGGTTGCCGTTAGCGGTCAATCCGCAGTGGATCAGGAAGGCGCCGTAGTTCAGCCCGAAGCGGGTGGTGTTTTCCGGCTTATCAAAGATGGACTTCATCGTCATGTTACCGATTGGACTTGCGAAACGCCAGACTTGTTGCCCTTGGAAAGGCAGCACCACCAGACTGATTTTGGAATTGCTGAGCCGTACCGCGCAGACCTGCGTCGAATAGCGGAACAGGACGGCGGTGAATGCCTCATTTTGGAGAAATTGTTTTTCCTTTTCAGAGAATGCTGCTTCATTCAATTCAATTTTGGTGCTGTTCATCATCTCAATCTTTCAGTCGCGCGGGTAGAAGCTAAGCCCAAGTGCGCTTATGCCATCGGCTCTGCTTGCTGGCGCGCGTAGGTCTCGAACAGCTCTTTGCGAACCGCATCGGATACCAAGGTCATCTCGGGCACCATGCGCGTGTTGCGGGCAACAGGGCCGCCCGAGAGTTCCATCGCCAGCATGTACGCGGCGTTGAACGGGGACTTCTTGAGGATGTTGCGCAGTTCCAGAATTCTGAATTGAGCCTGCATGGCTTTTTCGGCATTGCCGGCCAGCGCGTAATCACAGATGGCTTTGGTTTCCTTGGGGAAGGGGACGCCCATGAACGATACGCACCCGACGCCGCCAGCCAGCATAGTGGGGGCGATTGTCGCGTCGCAGCCGTCCAAAAAGTCGAACTTGGTCGCGTCAATGCGCATCAGGCACTGCATGTAGTGCACAATATCGCGCGTGGCATTTTTGTAACCGTACAGGTTGCTGTGGTCTTTTGCCAGACGCGCGAGCAGCTCGGGGCAGTACAGCGTGCCCATCTGGACGCAGTTGTAGATGTAGGCGGGCTGCCTGGCGTATTCCAGCAGCTCCGAAGTGAAGGCATACAGCGCTTGCTCGGTGTAAGGGAAGTATGCCGGAGCGGTAAGGCAGACTGCGTCGTGTTGGACGTCGGCGTACATGTCGATCAGTTCTTTGCCTTCCCGCACGGTGGAGACAAACACGCACGCCATGGTTTTGGCGCCGTCGGTGCAGTGCGAGGAGACCGTGCGCAGCACATCCTGACGTTCCTGGAAGCTGAGCAGGTGGCTTTCGCCGCCGAGTCCGTTCACGAAGAAGTGCCGTACGCCATTTTTAATTTGGAAGTCAACAATCGCGGCGAGGGTCTCGTGGTCCACGCTGCCGTCATCGTTGAATGGGGTAATCAGTTCTGTGACAAGGTTTTGAAAATAATGAGCCATATGTTCTTTCTTTTGTTTGTTTTTTCAAAATTAAGGGGGCATGTTCTGCGCGGCCGCTTCCCATGCCCCCGAGAATTACATCGGTTTACTGACAGTTCGGTTTAGTTCGAAGACTAAGCTTCCTCGTTACCAAAGGTTTCGAACGGTTTCTGGGTCTTCTTGAAGTACAGGTAGGCAGGATAGCCAGTGACTGCGCCGATGACGCCGGCGATCAGGCTGGGACCGGGTGCCCACAGGAGGGTGGAGACCAACAGGATGAAGGAGAAAGCAATAGCCAGGATCGTCATCAGCTGCCACGCGGGCATCTTGTAGCTGGGCTTGTAGTTTTCTTTCTTGCGGAGCCAGAAGATGGAGGCCATAGTGGCGGTGTTGCGCAGAAGCAGCGCGAAGGTGAAGTATCCGAGCAGGTCGCGCAGAGAGGCAAAGAACAGGAACAGAATACCGAAGGCGCATTGCACAACAATGGAGAGCACGGGGGTCTGCCACTTGGGATGAACCTTGCCGAAGGAGCGGAACCACATGCCGTCCTGAGCCATAGCCCACTGCTGACGGGGTTGGATCAGGATGAGGCTGGTCAGGGAGCCGTTGATGACCAGGATGGCAATGATTGCGGTAATGATACCGGCAGCCTGCCCGATCAAGGGGATCTGAGCCATGGCATCCGCGACAGGTGCGGTGGAAGTGGTCAGTTGGTCGAAGGGCAGCAAACCGGTGATGACCAGGGAGATCAGGGTGTACATCAGGGTAACGAACAGCACCGTGGAGATCAGAGCCTTGGGCATGTTCTTGCGGGGATTCTTGACTTCGCCGGCAACCCAGGCAGCGGACTGCATACCGTCATAGGACCAGGTGGTAGCAGAAATTGCCGCTACGAGGGCCAGGATGCCGGTTGGTGCGCCAGCAACTGGGGGTGCGGAGAGCAGGCTGCCCTGCAGGTAGAAGAGACCAACAGCGATCAACAGCACGAAGGGGATAATTTTGATAACGGTCAGAGCGGTCTGGGTCTTGGAGCCGCCTTCAACGCTGCGGATGTGGGTCCAGGCATAGAAGACAATGAAAGCGATAGCGATCAGCTTCAGCCAGATACCTTCGATTCCGGTAAGGAAGCCAATATAGTTGGCGATGGCGAGGGCCATAATTGAAATGCCGGGAGTGTCTGTGCCCCAGAAGCCGATCCAGCCGGAGAGGAAAGCCAGGAAATCAGAGCCTGCTTCACGGAAGTAGATATATGCTCCGCCGTTCTCGGGATACGCGGAGGAGAGCTCTGCATAGGCGAGAATCTGGGGGATCATAATGATACCGCCGACGAGGAACGCCAGCACGGTCATCAGCGCGCTGCCGCCAGCGTTGGCGACTTCGCCGACAGAGGAGAAAATACCGGAGCCAATCGTAGTACCGACGCCGATGGCGAGGACTGCGAGGAAGCCCAGTTTGCGGCCGAGCACATTGCCTTCTGCTCCGACAGCTGGTGAAACTTGTGTTTCAGATTGCGTTGCCATTAACTAGATCCTTTCTTTTCATATGAGCGATGTGATAAAAATTACGGCTAACCGATGTACTTGACTGCCGTAATGACAATCCATAAGAAGGGAATGTGCAGAGCTGGTACGAATTCTTGCGCAAGGTGGTGAGATGAAAATGGAAGGAATGGTCACAACCAATTTTTCAGAGTTCATTTCATGGACATCCCGAGCGTAAGCGTGGGTAGCTTAAGAATTTCTGCCAGCATGCTTTGTATTCTACACCTCTTGGTATAATATTGTCAATAGCTTATCTATTGATTTTTCCGAAATTATGGTATCATAAAGGTAGTAAGTTATCTGTTTATTTGGGAAATGCGAGATTTCACCCTTCAGTTTTTTTCTGGGGGTTTTTTTCCGGAGAAAATGTACCCGGATCAAGCGTGCAGCAAAAATAAAGGAGTCTACATGAAAATCAGTTTATTTACCGCGGGGATTTCCCGCTATCCGCTCGAAAAGTCTTTTGAGCTGGCTGCCAAGTACCACTATGACGCCATTGAAATCGGCGGTTTCCGCCCGCACGCCTACGCGCTGGATATCCTGCTCGACGGCGGCAGGAAAATCCGCGACCTTTCCGAGCGTTACCAACTGCCGATTGTCAGTTATGCCCCCGAAAACACCGGCTCCCCTTACAGCTTGGTCTTCGAAGATCCGGAATTGAACCGCGATAGCCTCGAGTACTTCAAGCGTACGCTGGATGCCGCCAAACTAATCGGCTCCGAATACTGCATGTTTGCCTGCAACCATCCCGGATACGGCCGGCTTGAGTCAGAGGTCCGCCGGCTCTTCATCGAAAACATGAAAGTTCTGGCGGAGCATGCCGAAAAAATTGGCCAGACGATCATTCTGGAACCGGTCACCCCCAATGAAGGCACCATCCTGGTGACTTCAGATGACCTGTATTGGGCTATCCAGGCGGTCAACTCGCCGATGGTGAAAGGCATGCTGGACCTGGCTTGCCCGCTGCTTTCCCGGGAGCCCATGGTTGAATACTTCAAAAAATGCGGCAGCGATATTCGCCACATTCATTTCATCGATGCAGCGATAGACAGCGAGGACCACCTCATTCCTGGCGATGGGCAGATGGATTTTCCCGGTATTGTGCGCACCCTGAAAGAAGTCGGATACAGCGGCTACCTCTCGCTCGAACTGTTCACCCGTTATCAGACTGAACCTGAATACGCCACCGCGCGCGGTTACAATGTTATCAAAGCGCTGCTGGAAGAAGAGGCATAAGCATGGATATCACTCGCGAAGAACTCTACCGCTGGTGCAGCCTGCCGCTTGAGCAGCTGCAGGATCATTCGGAGCGCAAGGTCAATCTGATCCTCAAAGAGGACAGGCCTGCCGCTATGCGCCTCATCGGTAACATGATGGCTGATGAAATCCTGGAAAACAACCGCCTGGGCAAGCTCACCAAATGGGTGCTGCCGGCTGGCCCGACGGATGAGTACGACATACTTATCGAGCGCGTTAACCGCGAACGAATCAGTATGCGCAATTTGCATGTCTTCCATATGGATGATTTCCTGGATTGGGAAGGGCGCCCGTATCCCGTGGCGGATACTTACGAGAGTCTGGAAGGCACCATGAACGCGGCCTTCTACGGCAGAATAGACCCGGACCTGAACGTCCCGGTGGAACAGCGCCATTGGCCGCGCATCAACGACCTGGATGCCATTGACAATCTTGTGGAAGAGATGGGCGGCGTGGATACGCTCTGGGCTGGCGTCGGCGCCAAAGGTCTGGTTGCTTTCTGCGAGGCACCGCGTCCGTATACCCACCGCATCACCCTGGAAGAGTTTGCCCGCTCCAAGACCCGCATTGTAAACCTGAATGACGACACCATTGTGGCGCTCAGCCAGCGCAGCTTTGGGGCTTGTTACGACCGCGTCCCTCCCCGGGCAGTAACCCTGGGCTTCAAAGCCATGCTCACCGCCAAACGCGCGATCCTGATGATTGCCACCGGCGCCTGGAAACAGACCGTGGTGCGCGTGGCGCTCTTCAGCGAGCCTACCCTGGAGTATCCGGTGACGCTGCTGCCCAAGTACATTCCGGATGTGACCTTGATTTGCGACCGCAACACCGCGGATCATCCCATGTCCCATCCGATTAGAGGTTGGTAATGACAATATGCTGTGCTTGGTTTTCGTAAGAACGCAGTAATTATTAGATAGAGGACTGAAATGAACTGGACCGAAGAAGTATTCCATGTCAAGAAACCGATTATTTCCATGCTGCATCTGCAGCCCCTGCCGGGAGACCCCTTATATAAGGAAAGCGCCAGCATGCGCCGCGTGATTGAGCTGGCGCGCGCGGACCTGCACGCCATTCAGGACGGCGGCGTGGACGGGCTCATTTTCTCGAACGAATTCAGCTTGCCTTACCAGCGGCATATGAGCTTTGTGACCCCCAGCGCGATGGCGCGCGTGATTGGCGAGCTGATACACGAAATCCGCATCCCTTACGGCGTGGACTGCATTTCCGACGGGCTGGCGACCATAGAGCTTTCAGCAGCAGTGGACGCGTCCTTTGCCCGCGGCACCTTCTCCGGAGTTTATGTTGGAGACGGCGGTTTTTACAACAATGAACTCTCTGAGCTGCTGCGACGGAAGAGCGCCTTACGCCTGGACAAGCTCAAGCTGCTCTACTTCCTCAACCCTGAATCCGACACCAACCTGGACACGCGCACGCTGACGGCAATCGCACGCTCGCTGGTCTTCAAAGCCTCGCCGGACGCGCTGTGCATCTCAGGCTCGGCAGCTGGAAAAGGCGTGGAGAACGAGCTGCTGGCGCAGGTGAAGGAGTCCGTACCTCAAACCGTGGTCTTCGCGAACACAGGTTGCAACAAGGACACCATCACGGATAAGCTTAAGATTTGCGACGGCGCGGTGGTGGCGACCACCTTCAAGGTGGACGGCAAGCTCTTCAATCCGGTTGACCCCGAACGCGTGAAGGCTTTCATGAAACCAGTCCACGCTTTCCGGGAGACGCTCAACTAAAGTGACCGATAAGCCTGGCACGCCTCTGAAGCTTTTAGCGCTGGACCTGGACGGCACTACCGTGGATGACCATGGGCAAATCAGCGACGCCACCGCGCGCAGCCTGCAGCTCGCGCGCGAAAAAGGGGCCGCGATTTGCTTTGTGACCGGCAGAAGCGAATTTGAAGTGCTTTCGCTCGAGGCGCGCTTTCCGTACGCGGACTACCTTGTCGTGGATACCGGCGCGAAAATCACCGAGCTGGCCACGGGCAAACTGCTCTTGCATGAGTGCCTGGACTCGCGCGAAGCGGAGATCGTCGTGGAGAACTTTATCCGCAAGAACCGCCTGCTGCACATCAAAGCCGGCCGCTTTTGGGGCGCGACGCTGATGGATGCGAGCGTGGAAGCTTTTGCCCGTTATGCCAACTACCAACCGGTGCTGATCCGCAAGCCGGAAGACGCCCCGCTGGCTGAGATTGACAGCTTCTGCGTCTACGGGCAGCCTTCGCGGGCGGCTATGGACCGGTTGATTGAACGCCGGGGGTTGAACCTGTATACCATGCACTCCCAGCCGCATTATTACGATGTGCTGCAGCACGGGATTAACAAATGGCACGCGGTCAGTTTCCTTGCCCAACGCTTGAGAATTCCGACCGAAGGGGTTATCGCGGTAGGCAACTTCTCCAACGACGTGGAGATGATCAAAAAGTCGGGCATCGGCATCGCCGTGCGCAATGCCAGCGAGGACGCCAAAGCCGCGGCGGATTACATCACCCGCAGGAGCAACAACCGCAACGCCATCGGCGAAGTGGTCGAAATGTTCCTGTAAGAATTCAGAGGAACCGCTGGTCTCGGGCGGCACCCAGAAAAAGGCGGCTATGCAAACCATTCTCGGCATCGATAACGGGGGCTCCAAAATAAAATGCGCCTTGTTTGACCTGCAGGGACATGAAATTGCGGTTTCCTCCCGCCAGGCGCCCCTGATTATTCCGCAGCCCGGCATGACCGAACGCGATCCCGGGCTCGTCTGGCGGACCAACGTGGAAGTCATCCGCGAGGTCCTTCGAAGCAGCGGCGTGAACCCGCGGGAAATCATCGGCATCGGGCTCACCGGTTACGGAAACGGCATGTGCCTGGTGGATGCAGATGGGAAACCCACCTGGAATTGTATTGTCTCCACCGACACGCGCGGCAGCTTGTACGCCGAAAAGTTCGCGGCCAGCGGCATCGAACGCGAGGCTTTCGCGTACTCGCATCAGGGTTTTTGGGCCGCGCAGCCGGCGGTGCTGCTCCTGTGGTTTAAGGAGCACGCGCCGGAGGTATTGGAACGCAGCGCCTGGGCGCTAGGGATTAAAGATTTCGTGCGCCTGCACCTGACCGGAGCAGCCGCTTGCGAATTCACCGAAGCCTCTTCCTGGGGATTGATGAACATCCACACGCTCAAGTTCGAACCCGGGCTGTTCGCGCTTTTGGGCCTGGAAGATTGCTTCCGCCTGATGCCGCCCTGCCTCAGCCCCGTTGCGATTTCCGGGTACGTCAACGCGCAAGCCGCGGCAGAAACCGGCCTGGCGGAAGGGACGCCCGTAGCAGGTGGCTGCTTTGACGTGGATGCCGGCGCGCTTGCCAGCGGGGTCTTGGACGGCGAAACGCTTTGCCTGATTGCCGGCACCTGGTCCATCAACGAATACCTGGCGCCTGAGCTGCGCCGCGGGTACAAGCAGACCACCAACTCCGTCTCGCATTCCTTTTTACCCGGGCATTTCCTGGTGGAAGAATCCACGCCGACCTCCGCCAGCAATTTTGAGTGGTTTTTGGAGAACTTTCTGGCGGCGGAAAACAGCGGCAAGACCAGGCGGCAGCTTTACGAACACTGCGACCAAAGCGTGGAGGCGCTCCCACCTGAGGAGAGCAGCGCGGTTTTTGTGCCCTACCTATTCGACTCTGCCACAGTTTCGGGAGGGAAAGGGGCGTTCTTTAACCTAAGCAGTTTCTATAAGCAGGGACACCTCATCCGCGCGGTTTACGAAGGCGTGGTGTTTTCGACGGTTTTTCATGTGCGTCGGCTGATTAAAGACGGACACGCGTTCAGCAAAGCCCGCCTTTCCGGTGGGGTGACCAACTCCAGGGTCTGGGCGCAAATGATGTGCGACGCGCTGAGGCTGCCGGTGGAAATCCCCGAGGGCTCGGAGCTTGGCGCGAAGGGAGCGGCCATCTGCGCGGGGATTGCCTGCGGCGCTTTCGCGGATTACCAGGATGCCGCCGCAAAAATGGTATCGATACGCGAGCGCTTGATGCCGTGTGAAGAGCAGGCTGAGATTTACGCGCAAAAATTTATGCTCTACGAAAAAGCGCTGGCTGCCCTGGAATGCTTCCACGGCGGCGCGGAATAGTTAATAAGGAAGTGACGCATGAGGGTTATTCCATCCATCGCCTCTGGGAATTTGCTGGAAATCGGCAGCGAGCTGCAACGCATTCAATCGCTGCCGCGTCTGCATCTGGATATGGAGGACGGCAACTTTTTGCCCAGCATGACCTTTGGCATGGACATGGTGCGGGCGATTGCCGGCGTGTGGAAAGGCGAACTGGACGCGCACCTGATGGTCACCAACCCATTCGATTACCTTGACGGCATGCACGCCTGCGGCGTGAAAAGCCTGTGCGCGCACCTGGAGGCCTTGGCGTATCCCGCCACGTTCCTGGGCAGGCTGCGCGCGCATGGCATGCAATCCGGGCTGGCGCTGAACCTGAAAACCGGCGTAGACGCGCTTCCTTACTTTGCTGACCAACTGGATTATGTGCTCTTCCTGACCAGCGAGCCAGATTCTGAGGGGATGAAGCTGCGCCCGGCCGTGCTATCCAAAATTGCGCAGGCCCGCGGCCTGCTCCCCGCGCGCGTTTCGCTCTGGGCGGACGGCGGCGTGAACGCCGGCAATATTGCCAGCTTGCGCGCGGCTGGGGTGGACACGGTGATTGTCGGCAGGTCGTTTTTCTCGGCGAAAGATCCGATGGCTGCTTACGCGGAACTGCTCGAAGCGGCAGAAAAGGCGGGGGCATAATGCCAACGCAGCTTCCTTTCCCGATTGGGATTTATGAGAAAGCTCTCAAGCTTCAGCCGCTGCCCGATATGTTCGCGGACGCCGTCCGGGCAGGCTACGACACCTTTGAACTCAGCCTGGACGAGAGCGACGCGCGCCTGGCGCGCCTGGACTGGTCCGCGGCGCGAAAGCGGGAGACCCGCCGCGCGGCGGAAGAGAGCGGAATCCGCTTGTTCTCGGCTTGTTTCAGCGGGCACCGTAAGTACGCGCTGGGTTCGGCTGACCCCGGGACAGCGCGGCGGGCGATGGATTTGATGCGCAAAGGCCTGGACTTCTGCGTCGAGACCGGCATTCGCGTGCTCCAGCTGACAGGCTCGGATGTGTACTACGAGCCTGCCAGCCCGGAAAGCGCCAGGCGCTATGCGGAGAACGTGGCGTGCGGGGCGGAAATGGCGGGCGACCTGGGCGTGATGCTGGCGATTGAGCCGGTGGATAAGCACATCCGCTCCATCCGCCAGGCATTGGAGCTGGTGCGCGAAATCAACTCGCCCTGGCTGCAAATCTATCCGGACGCGGCCAACCTGCTTGTGCAGGGCTTTGACCCGCTGGAAGAACTGGAAGCCGGGCAAGGGCACCTGGTCGGGCTGCACATCCGGGACGCGGTTCCGGGAAACAGCTACAACCTGCCGTTTGGCAGCGGCCAGTTGGATTTTGTCTCGGTCTTGCGCGGCTTGCGCCGGATAAACTTCCACGCGCCTGTGCTGATTGAGTATTGGCATGTGGGTGAACCCGACTACCTGGAGCGCGCAGCGCGCGCCCGGGAATTTCTGATTGAAAAATTCGCCTTTGCAGGGTACGCATAAGGAGCGTTGAACATGTACGAAGCAGAAAAGAAAGCCGTTTTGGAGTGCGCGCTGACCATGGAACATTACCGGCTGGTCAGTCTGTCCGGCGGGAATGTGTCTGTGCGGCTGCCTGACGGCAGCTTCCTGGTGACGCCCTCGGCGGTGCGTTATGACGGCATGAGCCCGGATGACGTCGTGCGGGTGGACGCGCAGGGAAAAGTGGTGGAAGGGCATCTGCGCCCCTCTTCCGACACTTCCGCGCTGCTGTACGTCTTCGAGCACATGCCTGAGGTGAACGCGGTCATCCACACCCATCAACCTTACGCGAACGCGGTGGGTCTGGTGACGGACGTTTTGCCTGCCTTTTTGACGCTGATGATTGACGCGACCCAAAAAGAAGTGCATGTTGCGCCGTTCACCATTTCCTCGGATGAGGGCATGGGCGTTTTGAGCGTGGAATACGCGCGCGGAGCGCTGTGCGTCATCCTCAAGCACCACGGCGTGATTGCCTTCGGCAAAGACCTCGACCAGGCGCTGGAGGCCGCGGTTTACCTGGAAGATGCCGCCAAAGTTTACCTGCTGGCGCGCGCAATTGGCCCGGTGCCGCTGTTGGATGAAAAACAGATTGCCGACCAGGC
>DAONFX010000022.1:0-10015 GCA_035403825.1 Anaerolineaceae bacterium | reverse complement strand
GGAAATCGGCTTGCGAAATCCGTAAAGAATTCTGGTATAATAGCGCTCTGCTTGTGGAGAGGTCGCATAGCTGGCCTAGTGCGCTCGCTTGGAAAGCGAGTATACCGATGAGGTATCGCGGGTTCGAATCCCGCCCTCTCCGCTCTTTTTATTTAAGCGCAACTTTTTTTGACAAGGTCTGAGGACCAAGGTTTCTCCAGATAACTCCCCTTATCTTTTCGCAGATAAAATCAGGACTCCCGCACACGCGGGAGTCCTGATTCATGATTTATTTGTTTCTGAAAATGATGCTGTTTTCCCGATTTAACAGGAAGTTCGCTCAGCCCAACTGACCTTCAACCCAATCCAGCATCGTACCGATGACGAGCTCTTTTTCAGGCTCGTTGTGCGTCTCGTGGTAGAGTCCTTCCCAGCGCTGGTAGGTGATGGGCGCCGCAACCTTGCTCGCGAACGCGTCCGAACCGCTGATCGGGCAGATGCGGTCGGCGGTGCCGTGGGCCAGATAGAGCGGCAGGGTCCATTCACCGGCATGTTTCATCACATACTCCGGCGCGTTATTCAGGTAAGCGCCCAGACGAACGCTGACCTTATCATGCACCAGCGGGTCAGCCTTGTAAGCCTCGATCACCGCGCTGTCGCGGGAAATGGCCGCCTGTTCCAATCCGCTGGGAACCGTCAGGCTCGGCAGGATGGGATCCAGCACCCGCACCAACAGCTTCTGAAATTTGGTCATGGTTGTGGTGTCTAACAGCGGGCTGGTGGCGATAATTCCTTTCACGCTCGGCTTCTCGTGCAGGGAGTAACACAAAACGCCTAACGCGCCCATGCTGTGGCCGTAGAGGAAGACCGGCAGCGCGGGATTCCTGGCCCTGGCGTGTTCAATGATCTGGCTGAAATCCGCCCCGAGCTGCTCCACGGAGCCGATGACGCCCTGTTTCCCGTCCGAACGGCCGTGTCCCCGGCGGTCGTACCCGACAACGCGGAAGCCGCGTTCGCAAAAGCGCTCCGCCACGTGGTCGTAGCGCTGGCAGTGTTCCCCCACGCCGTGCAGCAGCACCACCACAGCCCTGGCTTCCCCGGCGCAGCTCCAACTGCGGACGTACAGCTTGAGGCCGTCTGACGCTTTGAGATATGTTTCGCTAATCTCCATGTTTGCATTCCTCTATTCCCGGGATCATACGCTGAATATTACTTGCTGCAATAAAAAACGCTCTATCGTGTTGTAATAATCTATGATGGATTCGGATTTCCGGAAGCCGTGCCCCTCGCCCGGGTAAATGCGGTAGACATAAGGCACGCGGTTGGCTCTCAGCACCTCCACGATGCTGTCTGACTGGCTTTGGGGTACCACTTTGTCATCCGCGCCCTGGAAAATCGCAAGCGGGTCCTGGATTTTGTGCGCGTGAAAGATGGGGGAGAAATCGTGATACTTTTGCGCCGCTTCAGGTAAAGCGCCAATGAGAGAGGCGTTGTAATGCGCTTCAAATTTGTGGGTATCCATGTCCAGCGTGAACAGGTTGGAGACGCCGTAAGAGCATAGACCTGCCTTGAAGAAACCCGGGTAGTGAATCAGCGCGTTCAAAACGGTGTATCCACCCGCGCTGCCGCCCTTAATGATGAGGCGCGACGGGTTGGCCAGCCCCATTCCCACCACAGCCCGGGCGCCTTCCACCGCATCTTGCAGGTCCAGTTTGCCCCAGTTTCCACGCAGAGCGTCGCGATAGGAGCGCCCGAAGCCGGTGCTGCCGCGGTAGTTCACTTCCAGGTAGGCGTAGCCGCGGCTGGTGAAGAAGGCTGTGTCCAGGTCAAAGCCGATGCGCGCCGCCGAAGTTGGGCCGCCGTGGATGTAGACCACCATTGGCGGCAAACCCTCCGCACTGAAATTGCGGTTGGCGGGGGCGTAGTAGGTGCCGAAGACGCGCGCTCCGTCGGAAGACAGCCAGTCCACTTCCTGCGCCTGCGGCAGGTCCTCCGGGTGCAGGTCGTCGGCTCGGCTGCGGGCAGCGATGCGCATCTGACCCGCTTGCAGGATGATGATGCGGGCGGGCAGGCTGGGGGACTGGGCAATCAGGGCAAGCGCGCCGCTGGCGGAAACGCAGAGCTGCTCCAGATTAGTGAATGCACCGATGTCTACAGCCTGGCTCTCGCCGCTGCGGATGTCCACTTTCCGCAGGTACACTTTGGCCTGTTGGTTTTCCAGGAAATACAGGGCGCTGCTCTCGGGCGCCCATGCCAAAACACGCGAACCCTGCACCCAGGCTGGCGGCAGCAGGGAACGCCCGTCCAGGAGGATGCGTTTCTCGCCGGTTTGCAGGTCGAATAAAACCAGTTGGTCCCATTCGCCCGGGTTGCGCAGGTAGGCAAGATAACGTCCATCCGGGGAAAACTCGGGTTGGAAGATCGGGGTTTCGGGGCCGCCGTCCAAGAGATGAGCTTCGGCAGGCGCGCCGCCGCTCTCGTCCAACACCGCGAACATCAGGCGCGTTCCGTCCCAGGGCATGTCGGGGTGGTCCCATTCCACCCAGGCGGCGGCTTTGCCGTCCGGGCTCCAGGTCGGCTGCATATAAAAATCTGCGCCAGAAGCAAACACGCGCGGCCAGCTTTTCCCATCCAGCCGGACGAGCGCCAGAACGTCGCGTTCTTCGTAGCTGTGCACGAAAAGGACGCGGTCCTGCGCTGGGGAAAGCTTTGGGCTGGCGCACCTGCCAAACGCGGGCGTGAGCGCTTGCGGGCTGCCGGGGCCGTAGGGGGCGAAATAGAGACGGCCGTCTTTTTCCGCAAAGACTGCCCCGCCCACGCCGGCACAAAACTCGCCGCCGCCGTATCCGATACTGCCGGAGGGGTTGAAGCCGGCGCTGAGCTCTGAGGGAGCATCCAAACCGACTTGCGTGAGCAGGCTGGCTTTCCCGCTGAGGGAACCGCACCAGACCAGGCGATCTGAGCCGGGCGCCCATTGCACGTCGGAAAAGCGCGCGCTGCCGCCGATCAATTCAGGCGTGATGGGTGAAAGCCAGGTGCCAAAGGGTTTGTTCGTTTTAGTAGGGGGCATGGCGCTGCTTCTTTCGCTGAGGCCGGGGAAAAGCCGGCGGATGTTTTCGATATGTTCCGGGTAATGGTCAGTCACATCATTGTGCAGGACGTCCGGGATGAAGACGGGTTCCGGAACGCCTTCCCAGATTTGCGGGCGGAAGAGCTCCTCTTCGGGTAGGGTGGAGAGTGCATTCCACAAACTCTCGAACGCCGCGTGGGAATCCTGCAAGGTCTTTTCGACCGGGTCGTCTTTGTGGCGTTCGCGGATGATGGGGTTTTGCTCCTGCCAGGTCATGAAGTCGGTATCCACAACTGTATGCGGGCGGCGTTCGAGCTGCTCCCATAAGCGCTCGGCCAGCTGGCGTTCGTAGAAAGTGAGGTGGGTGAGCGTGTCTTTCGTGGACCATTCGCCGCCGGGGAGGGTCTCTTCGAAGCGTTCGGGAGGGACAGCGTTGACGGTTATGTCAAAAGCGGCGCGGGCTGCGCGCAGTTGGCGGAGCAATTCGGGTTTGGTGAGGGGCTGTAGGTGTGGCGGCATCGTGTGGTAATGATAACACCAGAGCAGGAAAAATCGGTTGACTTAGGGGGATGGGCGTGCTAAAATAATGCCCTGCCGGGCGCGTAGCTCAATGGTAGAGCAGTGGCCTTTTAAGCCATTGGTTCAGGGTTCGAGCCCCTGCGCGCTCACTGCCAATATTTCCCCCGTCAGAGATGCCCCCGGAAGCGGGGGTCTTTGATTCATCCCTTGCAGGTGAAATTGGAAATCGAAGCCGCTGTGCTGCGTTCCCCGCTGTTCCTGGCGCGCCGGGGGCAGATTAAAGGAACCAGACTGGTTTTCCTGATTGGAACCCAGAACCTGCTCAGGTCTTAGCGCGTATGTTTCAGAGCGCAGATTTCCCTTCCTGCATCGCGCTTTTCCGCTCGCGAAATCGGCTCTCTGCTGCCTGCAGGGAGACGCGTTGCGCTGCGGCTATCGCCGCAGCCGAAAGGGATTCAGCGGGCAGAGGCGCGCCGCCTTGCGCTCTCCCCATAAAAAGAACCAGGTAATCAATTTTTCAAACAAACCTTGAGGCATTTGCCTGAAGTCCATTCTCCGTGAGCACGTCATTGGCTCTTCCTTTCAGAAAGGGCTCCCAGGAGTAGTAAAGCCTGCAGCATCCCAGCCGCCGTGAGAGTTGCCATCCTCACTGCTGCCGCTGCCTGCGGCAGCGTCTCAGCATCTCCGGACGCTGACGAATGATCCATCCGCATCCCCTATGTCAAACCCGGCGCAAACGGGGATTGTAATTGCTGGGCAGCTGCCTGCGACCTGCAAACCGCGCTCTCGCGCTCGGCAGCCGGCGATCAAATCCGGGCGGCGGCAGGCAGGTCTAAACCCAGGGCCGCACGCAATACTTCCCGGCGGCTTACTGAGGACGTGCAAAGCGCCTGAGCACCGGTTCCCCTGAGTTTCGCTGTTCTCCTGACCGAACGAGGCGCTTGAGCGCAGATGATTAAAGCTGTCAACAAAGACGGGAACATGTTTGGTTCGGGCAATTAATCCACAGGCACCAGAAGGTCCGGGGCCTTGAGGGCCCTGACGAAAAATTTCTGAACCCGGCGTCTCTTTGAGCATGGAGACCGCCTGTAGAGGCAGTCAGCGCGACTTAATGCTTGTGCAGGTGGTGCAGGTCCGGGAGGTGGCTGTGCTCATGTTCCAGGGCTTCGTGGGTATGCTCATGGCTGTGCTCACCTTCCGGCATAGGCTCGTGCGTGTGCGTGTGGTGCCCATCCGTGTGGTTGTGGGCGTGGGTATGCGTCTCCGCCGGGTGCGTGTGCAGGTGAATATGTTTCTCTGTGATGGTGAGGTAGGCTCCCAGCAGCATAACCGCGAGCGCAGTCAGGAAGAGTGGGGAGGGCGGCGTGCGGAAAATCAGGAAAGAGAGCGCGACGCCGAAGAATGGAGCCGCCGCATAATAAGCGCTGGTCCTGGCCGCCCCCAGCTGGCGCTGAGCGCTGATATAAAAGAAGATGCTTAACCCATAAGCGACAAAGCCTAAGGCCAGCCCCCCGAGCACAGCTGGAAGGCGCCAGTGCGTCTGGTGAAGCAGGAACGCGATAATGAATGCTCCAGAGCCCGATCCCAGGCCTTTCATCACAACCACCTGCAAGGGGTTCTTGAAAGAAAGTTTGCGAGTCAGATTGTTTTCCAGACCCCAACAGAGGCAGGCTGCCAGCACTAACAACGAGCCGCTCGAAAACTGCAGGCTGCCCGAATCCTGCAAGGTCAGCAGAATGCTGGCAATCGTAATCAGGACGATAGCAGCCCATAATCGGCGGGAGACGAATTCGCCAAACCAGAGAAGCGCAATCAGGGTGGTGGCGACAATCTCAAAATTGTTTAACAGAGAGGCGTTGGCCGGGCTCGTCCGCACCAGACCGTTCATCAGGAGCAAAGGGGCGGCAATATCCAGGAGGATCATACCGATGATGTAAGGCGAGTCCGCGCGGCTCAGCTCCCATCGTTGTTGTGTATTGGTGTCCGCTCCTTTAAGCATGCCCACAAAGAACATCCCAATCCCAGCCCCCAGATAGAGCAGAGCAGCCAGCATGGCTGGCGGCATTTCGTTTAAAAGTAGTTTGGACAACGGCGCGCTGAGGGCGTAAAGCGCTGCAGCCAGGAGAGCGAACCATACAGAACGCGTATAGGTCTTCTGCATCTTTTCCTTTATTCCCATTCAGTAAGCCCGCAGGACTGCGCTTGGGGCGGGTCAAAAACCCTGCTGCGCGCCTGGCGGTATCGGCTTGAGGAGCAGCTGCCAGAGCAAGTCTGGACTGCTATCGAACTTCCGAAGCTTAAGTATAATTGCAGTATCGAGCAATGGAAACTGCTTGGGTTCTACCTGCTTGGGTTCTACCGGTAAGCGAGGGCCGCCTGCCAGTAGTCTCCAGCGGTTGGGGCAGAATCGAAGCAAAAGGAGCCTCTGCGCTCCGGCGGCATCTAATGAATATGGTCAGCAGACACCAACGAAAGCCTTACCTTATCCTGATTCCCGGCGTGCTCCTGGCGCTCATGCTGAAAGCTTGTCTTCCCATGGAAAATGGGGATATCTCCGGAAGACCCCTTGTGCTGCAGAATTTTTCCGCGGAGTTGACCGGCAAAGGCACCCACGGCAGCGTCGTGTGTCTGCGGTACCCCGGCAGGCGCGCGGATTTGGAAAGTTTGGGCCTGCAGGCTTCTTTAAGCCGCGGGGGAGAAATGATTGAAGCCGGAATTCCTGCGGAGACGCTGGAAGGGGATACTTGTTTTGAGCTGACCGACGCGAAATACGTTTCTGTGAGCAGCAACCCGGAAGGCGGGGCGCTCCGCATTCCCCCGGACCCGCTAACGCTTACTCTCGATGCCCTTTCGCCCAACGGCCAGCCCATCGAGAACGCCAGCCAAACGCTCTCCGTGGGTCCATATGTGCAGTTCCCATTCCTGCGTTGGATATTCCCTGAAGGAGTGAGGCCTGCCTGCATCGCGGACGGGCACACGCGCAGCGGTGTATTCTATCCCGCCTGGGATATTATCCCCGAGCCGTCAGAAAGCTGCCCGACCATTGTGAGCACGCCGCTTTTGGCTCCGGTTGACGGAACAGCCTATGTCTGGCTGCTCCCGAACGAAGACTCCTCCCGGCGCTTCGACACGGTCAACGCTCTCCTGTTCTACTCCGAAGACACCGGCTTTGCGGTCGATCTGACGCACGCGGCGGATCTTATCTTCGACGGCAGCCGCTGGACGATGCTTAAACTGCTGAACGGGCAAAAGGTCTCTGCTGGCGCGCTGGTTGGCATGATTGGTCCGAAGGACCACGCCTCGAGTATCCCGCATATCCACTTGCAGGTGTTCATCCCGCCCGAGCTGCCCACAGGCCGGGCGAAAGACAACGAGACCCTCTATAAGGCTTCTACGTCCATCGGCACCGCCAACGTGGATGCGATCAAACAGGGGCTCTTTCTGGACCCGGGTTTGAAGGAAACGCTGCTCTCGCTGGCCAGCCAGTCTCTGCGCTGCGAGGATTATCCCTGGGGAGAATTGGTTGTGCCGCAGCAGTTGGCGCTGAACGTGGATGGGCAAGGGGAGGATTGGGCTGCTTACCAACCCGCGTTGAGCGACAAGAGCGGGGATTCTGCCGCGGGGGAAACGCTGGATTTGTGCGCGCTCTACATCGCGGTGGATGAAAACAACCTGTATATGATGCTCGAGGCCGGTCCGCAGCCGGAAGGGAAGTGGGCTGTTGATTTCTTCGTCGACCTGAAGGCGAAAAATGCCTGCGGATCCAGTGAGCGGTCGATCAAGGTTTGGTCGGACCAGCCGGACGGGTTTACGGTGGGCAGCGTGGATAACTGCCCGGATTCCAGCGCGCAGACTTACCCGGCGCTGTTTGTCTGGGGGGAGGTTTTGGAAGTGCGTATTCCCCTCGCGTACCTCAACAATCCGGACGAACTGCGCGCTCTCTCGGTGAAGGGCATTCTGGTGGATGCGGAGGGTGGGATGAGCTACCCGGACTACATGCGCTGAGCTTGGTTTCCCGGAGGAGGGTTTGAGTTTTTCACGCCGATTGTGTCCGGATGATGAAGTCCTGCAGCGCTTCTAACGCGACCGGGACGATTAGCGGGGGTAACGAAGGATTTTTCTCATAGGTCTCAGGAATGGAATTACCGGAAGGTGGGAGACCTGACGGTCAAGCTCCGCGCGCGGTCTGGAGACCGGAGCGAACTTCGTTTGGAGACCTGAAGGTCAAGCTCCGCGCGCGGTCTGGAGACCAGCGCGAACTTTGTTTGGAGACCTGAAGGTCAAGCTCCGCGGGCGGCCTGGAGACCGGCGCGAACTTTGTTTGGAGACCTGAAGGTCAAGCTCCGCGCGTAGTCTGGAGACCGGCGCGATCTAAGAAATAATTTGAATATTTTCTTTATTACGGGATAACTTATTCCTTATGAGCCACCCATCGATATCTTGTACGGATATAGGCATTCCAATCTTCCATCTCGGCACTCGCAAAATTGAGGAATAGATCCTCTGTTTTCACGCTGATAAAATTTTCCCCCACTCTGACCAGGTTTCCCCAAACCTCTGTTGCACTCTTCCCCAGGCCGATTAACTTTGGAGACGTGATCTTCGTAAAATCCAGGTTTATTCTTGGCGCGATATGGAGCAGCCTGACATGATCCGCCCCTAACTCACGCGCCTCTTCCATTTTTGCAGCCAGGAATTGTTGGCGCATGAATTGATAAAAAGGCTCATAGTAGAGCGAGTCCAGGTCGGGTAGTTTATTGAGATCTACAACACAAGCAGGATTATCGAATAGGTGTTGGTAAATCTGTCTTCGGTCAGTGCCACTATCCGCAATCCCCAGGTAATTTCCAGAATAGGATTCCGTATACTTCCATTCAATCAGTACGACCTGCCTTTTACAATTTACGTCCTCAAACATGACAATCGCGTCCAGGCTGGTGAAATTTGCTCCCCTGGTTCGCACTCCATCTCGTTGAACACGCTCTTCCAGATAATTTTCCTCACCTATCCATTCGAAAGATACGTATCGCTTATCCTCAACTGGCAGCATTCTTTGGATATTCGGGAAAATTGGCTTGAGCAATCTCGCCAGTTCATCCGGTCTGTTTGCGAATGGAAACAGGAAGTTCACACCACACACCTGGGAATCACACAAATGGCTGCTTGGTTTACCCGCGCTTCCCTGGTGCCAGCTTATTCTTTTCTCTCTGAAAAATTCAAGGGCCTCCTCCCGAATTGGAGGAAAAAGGTTCTCTTCAGCGTATTGCTGAGGGAGACAGAAAGGTCTGAATTTTCCTCTGAAAAAACCTTCGCCTCGCGCTTGTTCTGAAATCGTGGGCGACGTTGCTTTCCAGGCGATTTGTTCGATTTTTTCACTTTCAAGAAATTTCCCCATATGCTCTCACGTTTCCTTTGATACTTTCGCGCCCTTCGTGAAATTCCCGACCTGGTAGACCTGCCCGAACAGTCCCAGCGGTCCGCGCAGCGGGGAGATGTGCCCCTCTCCGAAGGCCTTTTCCGCCGCCTGCCGTACGTCCTCTTCCGTGGAGAAATGGTGGGTGCGGATATCCGTCCCCAGCAGCCTGAACAGGAACACCATCAGCGGCCTTTCCACCGGCACGCCGTAGACCAACTGCCCGCCGGGCTTGAGCACGCGCAGGATTTCGGCGAAGGCTTGGGCCTGGTCTGCCGGCTGCAGGTGTTCGAGGATGCTGATGAGTAAGACCGCGTCGAACTGGGCATCCGCGTAGGGCATCTCCAGCACGCTGCCATTACGCAGGTCAGCGCTAATCCCCATACCCGCAAACATCTGCGCGATTGGCGTAACGTCCGCGGTCAGGTCCAGGCCGTGGATGTGCCGGTACATTTCCGCCAGGTTGGGGAAGCTGACCCCGGAGCCAAAACCAATCTCGAGGATGGAATCCCCGCCCGACAACTGCTCCAGGGAAAGCTCAATCCGGCGCTGGTACAGCCTGCCGATGACCGGCAGCCGATAAAAGCGGATGGGGTCTTTGCGGTCTACGCCGATGTAACGCTCGAGGGGCAGCAGTTTCAGACGGATTCGCTTGTGCTGTTCTTTATTCATATACCACTCCGTTTCGAAGCCATGACGGTAAGAATTACGAATAAATTCTATCAGCATGATTGTATTCTATCTGGGTCAGCAAAACCTTCTGCTTCGCTGCCACGTCCGCCAGCTGCTTCTCCAATTGCGCCGCGCGCTCATTGGCCTTCTGCAGCTCAGACTTCTCAGCGTCCTCAGCCTGGCGCTTCGCCTGAACAAGCCCTTTCAGCTCGTCCACGCCGCCCAGCCCAAGTTCGCGCAGCATCGTTTGAACCTCGCGCTCTGCCCGCGCCTTGATCATCCGGTTCACGTCATCCTGTGAAAACTGCTTCTCAGCCCCGCCGGCGTTCGCGGTACTTTCCCCGCCCTGTTCGCTGGTCTGT